>JALTKC010000568.1 GCA_027076245.1 Gammaproteobacteria bacterium | reverse complement strand
GGTGTAAACAGCGATTCATTAAATATCAGTCGGGATGGAAGCCAGACCTTTTTATCGGGTGATATTACCACACAGAACAGTATAAGTTTTGCGGACAACAGTAGTTTGACGCTGTTACAGAACAGCCAGCTGCAGGCAGACGGGGATATTAAACTGGCTGAACAGATCAGCGGCAGTTATATTCTGAATGTAAACAGTCAGAGTGGTGATCTGGATATAGGTCAGGTCAGCTTGGAAGGTCTGGATATAAGCAGTCAGGGGCAGACTCGATTAAGCGGAAATATTACCACCCTTAATAATATAGACTTTTCATCTGCTGATAAAATACAGTTAGTTAATGATGTTGTTATTAATAGTGATCTTAATATTGATTTAAGAACTGATATTAATGGTGATAATTATACATTAGATATTTCAGCAGACAGAGTGGATCTAAAAAATATTGAAATTTCTCGTCTAAATATCAATACACCATTAGTTTATCTTTCGGGAGATATTAATAGTCATTCTTCTCTTAACTTTGCCAATGTAAATACAGTTTCTGTTGTGGGTAATGTTGAAATTAATACTGCTGAGAACAGCAATGATATTAATCTATCTTCATCATTATTAAAGGGAAATAACTTAACCCTGAATGCAGGTAATGGAAATATACAGATTGGTCGAGTGTTACTGGAAAGTCTGAAAATTTATGCAAACAATGGTTATTTATATGATGATATAGATACCCGCTATTTGCTTGATTTAAATAATGTAACGACAGTTGTACTGGAAAATGCCATCACCTTAAAGTCTGACTATGATGCGCTTAATGTAGAAACCGATATTGTCGGAAATAATTATGATCTTATCCTTGATGCGGATGTTGTTCATCTTAACAATCTGAATGTCAGTTCGGTTGATATTAGTCGATCAGGAAGTAGTGTTGATTTATCAGGTAATATTAATGTCCAGACCGATTTAAAATTTGCTGATAATAGCAATCTTGAAATACATCAGGATGTTCAGATAACTGCTGAGAATAATATTTATATGGCTGATGTCGTAACAGGTAATTATCAATTGGATATCAATGCTAATAATGGTGATATTCATCTGGCTGGTGTTAATATTAATGAATTACTTTTAAATGCAGAAGATGTATTTATTGATCATTCAATTAGTACCCAGGCGTCTCTAAATTTTTCCAATGTTAATCTGAACCTGAATGATAGTGTTAACCTGTCCAGTTACGATGGAAATATTATATTGAGTAATACTCTTAATGCAAATAACCATTCACTGGATTTGCAAGCAAAACAGGTCGAATTATACAAGCTTGAAAACCTCTATGATCTGGGTGTTGCCGCCGATCAGATTTTTGTATTTAATGATATTTCTGCCATAAATGGTATCAATCTTTCAGCTGTTCAACAGTTATCCTTAAATAATAATCTAACCCTTGAGTCTGGTGACTATATATATTTGCCGGATAATATGGCTAGTTCAGTAGCAGGTCAATCTTCACTGACATTAGAGTCAGATTATATTCAAATTAACCGTTTAGGCATGTCTGGAAAAGAGTTAAATAACTTACAGGCAGATGCTCAAACGGTTAAGATTTCTGACAATATTAAAACTAAAGGCGTAATGGATTTTCAACAGGTTGAAAATGTTTTGATTGATGGGGTTGTGGCTCTGGACAGTTCAATCGGTAATAGTAATATTATTTTGTCTCAGTCTGTGATTTCTGGTGATGATCTTGTTTTAAACAGCGGTTCTGGTGATATAGATATGGGGCGGGTTAATGTATCCAATCTTAATATAAGTGCAGAAAATCTGAATCTGTATGATGATATTACTGCACAATCTATGATAGACCTGTCTAATATTAATAAGGTAATATTGCTTTCAGACACAGGTTTAAGCAGCTCTGTTATTGACCTTAAATCACATGTTTCAGGTGAATCTTACAATCTTATTCTTAATGCAGACAGTATTTTACTTGGTCTTTCTGGAGATACGATAAATCTTAATGCCCTGAATATTGTTAAAAATAATAGTTATACTGACCTTTACGCGTCATTGGATTTGTCTGAGTTAAACTTTGCCGGCAATACAATAATGGATTTGCAGGATAATGTGACTATATCCACTCAGCAACAACAGGTTCATGCGGATACAATAACGGGTGATTATGCGTTAAATCTAAACAGTAGCGGTGATCGTATTGAGATTAATAAAGTGGATGTTAACAGTCTTAATGTTGTTAATACAGGTGTCACACAACTTAATAATGATATAACGACTGTTTCGGATATAAATATACTATCATCGTCAGGTATTGGATTAAAAAATGATGTCAGTATTGCAAGTAATAATTCATCCATTAATATGGCTTCTAATATTAACGGAAATAATTATGAGTTAAATGTCCAGTCAGATAGTGAGGTTTTGCTTGGAGATGTTGATATCAACAAGCTCTATGTTAAGGCAGATTCATTAAAACTATCTGGCAGCAATTTACATGCCTCAGAAGGTATTAATCTGGAAAATGCTAATCTGATTGAGGTTGATCAGAATTTTGAATTTTCAACAGACATTACCGGCCTGTCAACAACAGAGATTCGACTTGATGATATTAAAGCTGATAATAACTATCTAAATATTTCTTTTGTCTCAGACTCAGTATCATTAGGTGGTATTAATAAAGGTTATATTCCTGAGTCATTAAAAGTAAAGGCAGATAATATTTATTTGAATAAAGACTTATCTGCCAGAAAAAATATTGAGCTTAATGCATCAAATATTTATCTTAATGACAACCTGGTTGTTCAATCAGATTCAGGACTGATAGAGTTATCAGGCAGTAAATTATACGGGAATTTACATAACCTAACCTTAAAAAATACAACAGGTAACATCAATCTGGGTAGAATAGACAATGTTAATAATCTGTATGTTTACACATCATCTTCAGCCAGTCTGACAGCACCCGTTAATTCTTATATGGATCAGGATTACAGGGGCGTTAACAATTTAAAAGGTAATACAATCGATTTATACAGTGAAGCCGGTACCATATACCTTAATAATATCACTGCAGATAATTTAAATACTTCAAGTCAGAATAACCTGTATTTGTCTGGCAAGATAATAACCGATGATAAAGCCATTCTATTATCCAGACAGGGCTCTGTAAATATGTCCAAAAATGCAGAAGTTTATGGAGATATTATCAATCTAAAGGCAAAATCAGATGTTCTGCTCAGTTATATTAATGGCCGGGATATGCGGGTTGAATCAACTAATGGCTCACTATTAGCAATACCCACTGGCCGCTATAATATTGAAGGTGACACTGTTCGTCTTAATGTTAGACACAACATAGGCAGCTATTCATCACCTCTTTATGTTAATGTAAACCGTTTAATTATTGAGTCAGCCACTAATGCCTTTATTAATGGTATTTTTAAATATCAGGAAATTCAGGGACAAACCCGTTTTTCCATGCCGGAATTAGAGTTTACTGCATTGATTAGAGGGTATTACCTGGATCTGGATGAATTTAAAACGATTGATAACAGTATTTTTCTTATGGGCATCAACTTATTTTCTGTCGCGGATGATGCAGTGAATACTGATGAAAACACACCTGAGTTTTATTCTGAAAACCAGAATTTAAACAATCATCTGACTATGAAATAAAGACCATTAAAAATCTGATATAAACAAGGATGTATATATGTCTAAAACAAACGCACTTTACCAGAATCTCGTGCCTCTTAATAACCGTACACATCTGTCTTTACGGGTAAAAGAACTGGTTAATTATAGCTTTGCAAAACACTGTAATGCGGCTATTTTAACTTCGGCTGAATTTGAGAAAGCCTCTAAAGCTTATCCCGTTTTATTTGTCAGAGATGGAAATAATACAGTCCCTTGTGCGCTGTTCGGAATAGAACAGGGTCAGAACCTGTTCCTTAAATGGAATCATCAGTGGGATGCTTCCTATATACCGGCTTCCATCAGACGCTACCCATTCTCATTAGCAGAAGTAACCCATGAGCAGAAAAAAGATCACATTGTATGTGTTGATGAAGACTCACCATTAATGGGTAAACAGGGTGAATATTCATTGTTTCAGAAAAATGGCAAACAAAGTCAGTATCTTAAGGAAAAAATTCAGTTTTTGCAGGAATACCAGGTTGAATATGAAAACACCCTTCAATTTGTCAATGTACTTGAAACGCTTGAACTGCTTGAACCGATGAGTGCCAATATTAATCTGGTAAATGGTGAAACCATCTCGATAACGGGATTTTATACCATTAATAAAGAAAAGTTCAAAAGCTTAAATAAAGATCAGTATTTTGAGTTAATACAGAATGATGACATGAAGCTTATCTATGAACATTTTTCCTCCCTGGATAATTTTGCGTCGCTTATTGATAAAATAGCTGAAAAAAAGGTGATATCAGGTCAGGTAAAAACAGGCAAAAAAACTCACTTAAAAAAATCCTCAACTGAATCCTCCAGTCGAGTAAAGCAAACTGTCAGAAAAAAAGTCCAGAAAAAAGGCCAGGTAAAAGTCAAAGATGTTGTTGAAGGTTAAACTTGAATAAATCAGGATATAAAAATTTATGGATTTAACAACTATCTCTACAGATATCGGATCAAAACCAGTAAACAAGCAACAACCTCAGGGTGAGAATGTCCGATACGATGATGATTTTGAGGCTCTGGAAGACGAACTGGCCAGGCAGGGTGCCCTGATTGACAGAGGGAAGGTCAACTGGAAAAAAATAGCAGAACTGTCCATCCTGATACTGGAAAAAAAATCAAAAGATCTTAAAGTATCCTGTTATTTAATACGTGCCCTGTATGAAACAAGTTCTTTTGAAGGACTTGCCCGGGGGCTGGAAATCAATCAGCTTATATTGGAAAATTACTGGGATAAATTATACCCTAAAAAAGCAAGGGCGCGTGCTAATGCTTATGAATGGCTGACCAGTAAAATTGAACCTTTACTGGTGGACTGTCTGCTGCCCTCAGTCACTATTTCAGTAAGTGCAGAAGTGATTGAAAAGTGTTTTAATATTACTAAATCCATTGAAGAGTTTTTAATATCTCATTTAGATGATCAGGCTCCGGCATTGGGTAATATGCGTCGTTCACTGAATGATATTTTAGTCCGTGTCACAGAGCTGCAAAAGCCTGAACATAGCCGTATTGAGGAGCAAACCAATCAGGCGGATACAATTGACCTGCAATCAACACAGATTACTCAAGACCATTCAAAAAATAATCAGCCTGATGTCAGCAGAGCATCGGTTGAAAGCGGGGAAACTTCATCTTCTGAGCATATATCTGCAACCGCAGCACCGCCAATACAAACGGCCAAACCAGACAAAATCAATATCGGGCACTCTAATCGTAAAGAGCGTATGCGTTCTCTTAAGGCCTGTCAGGAAGTATTAAGAGATTATGCTGCAGCGGAAATACTCGAAGATATCAACTCGCCGTCAGCCTATGCCATCAATCGAATGACAACCTGGCTTAATATTGAACAATTGCCTATGAATAATGAAGGCATAACACCTTTAAGACCTGTTCCAACGGATAAAAAAAATCAGATTCTTATGCTTTTTGAGCAACAGAAATATAAGGAGCTGATCCCGCTGGCAGAAAGCAGTTTCTCTCGCTCCCCATTCTGGCTGGATGCCCATCGTATCGTTGCTTTGTCGCTTGAGGCTTCAGGTTTAAAAGACTGTGCTGATCAGGTCACTTCATACCTTGGCCATTTTTTGCGCCGCTTTCCGGATATTATTCATTTTAAATTTAATGATCAGAGTGAATTTGCAGATCCTGCAACCCGCCAGTGGATTAATAAACAGGTTGTTTCAGGTAACTCAGGGGGAACAACACACAACTCGGGAACTATTAATACTACAGGGGCAATAGACAAGGAACTGGCACTTATTCAGGAAAAAGCAGATGCGCTTGTGTCAACTAACAAGTTAAATGAGGCGGTTCTGCTATTTCAAAAACAGCTTTCAAAACAAAACGGTCAAAAAGAAAAAATCTACTGGAAATTTTTTCTGGCACAATTTTGTTTTGCTCACGGAAAAACAAAAATATCTATCTCAATTTTAAAAGAAATTGATGGATTTCTGCAAACAAATAATCTACAATATTGGGAACCAGAGTTAGCCACTAATGTCACTCATCTTCTGTATCTGTGTTTAAACGAGGATTTTAATTCTCAAAGAAACAGTGAGTCAGATGATAGTAACAGCGCTAATACAAGAGCTGACATAAGAGCCGAGCTGACGATGTTATATGCACGTCTTTGCCAGCTTGATCCTGTACTGGCTCTGGAGGTCAGTTAGTTTACCTGTAAACTGCTGATAAATGGAATGATGTAAAAAAACAATGGAATAACAAAGGAGTATCCCATGGCCAATGACGGCTCAGTTGCACCCAAAGAACGTGTCAATATCAAATATTCCCCCAGTACCGGTGACGTTAAAGAAGAAGTCGAACTGCCGTTTAAGGTAATGGTAATGGGTGATTTTACTCAACAGGAAGATGAGCGTCCTGTTGAAGAAAGAAAAACCATTAATATCAACAAAGATAATTTTAATGAAGTGCTGAGTAAGCACAACCTCAATATAAACTTCACTGTCGATGATAAACTGTCTAATGAAGAAGGCAGTGAGTTATCTGTCAATTTAAAATTTAATAATATCCGCGATTTTGAACCTGAAAGTGTTATCAGACAAATACCTGAGCTAAATAAATTATTGGAGCTGCGTGAAGCGCTGGTCGCTCTTAAAGGGCCATTAGGTAACCTGCCGGCTTTTAGAAAAGAGATTCAGGCCGTATTACAGGATTCAGAAAAGAAACAGCAGTTAATGTCTGAACTGCAAATTGATGAAGCCGGTTAAAACAGAATACATTGAAATACAGAACCTGATATACAGGTTTTCAGGACGATTATCTTAAGAAAGGAGTCTTTATATGTCTGCCAGTCCAGAAGCCATAGCTGAAGAACAGCAACAAGCTGAAAACACCTCATTACTTGATTCTATAGTCAGTCAGACCAGGTTAAAACCGGCGGATGAGGGCTATGATGTTCAACGTAAAGGTGTTAGTGCTTTTATTTCTGAATTAATCAAGCCCCAGAACAAGGAAGAACGGGTTAATAAAAACCTGGTTGACAAGATGATAGCTGAACTGGATCAGCAGATGAGTCGTCAGTTGGATGAAATACTTCATCATGAAGACTTTCAGAGTCTGGAATCATCCTGGCGTGGTCTTAAGCTCTTAATTGACCGAACCGAATTCCGTGAGAACATTAAAGTGGAAATGCTTAATGTTTCCAAAGACGATTTGCTGGATGACTTTGAAGATGCACCAGAAGTTGTTAAGTCCGGTCTGTATAAACAGGTTTATACAGCAGAATACGGTCAGTTCGGTGGTGAACCTGTGGCTGTAATGATTGCAAACTACCAGTTAACACCATCCACTCCTGATGTTAAACTTATGCAATATACTTCCAGTGTGGCGGCTATGTCCCATGCGCCGTTTATTGCAAGTGCCGGCCCGGAATTTTTTGATTTGGAAGACTTTGAAGGTTTACCTAATCTTAAAGATTTAAAATCCATCTTTGAAGGGCCAAAATATGCTAAGTGGAATGCTTTCAGAGAGTCTGAAGACGCACGTTATGTTGGTCTGACCATGCCAAGATTCCTGCTTCGCCCTCCTTATGATCCTGAAGAAAACCCGGTAAAAGTTTTTAACTATCAGGAAAATGTCTCCGATACTCATGAAGATTATCTCTGGGGGAACACCTCATTTACTTTTGCTACCAAACTGACAGACAGTTTTGCTAAATTCAGATGGTGTCCGAATATAGTTGGGCCGCAAAGCGGTGGTGCGGTAGAGGATCTGCCTTTGCATCATTTTGAGTCTATGGGAGAAATTGAAACCAAGATCCCTACAGAAGTACTTATTTCTGACCGTAAGGAATTTGAACTGGCTGAAGAAGGCTTTATCCCTCTGACCATGCGCAAGGGAACCGATAACGCGGCATTTTTCTCAGCCAACTCCGCACAGAAACCCAAACGCTTTGCTAATAATCCTGAGGGTAAAGAAGCAGAAACCAATTATAAACTGGGTACTCAATTGCCCTATATGTTTATTGTTAACCGTCTTGCGCATTACCTGAAGGTTATCCAAAGAGAAAACCTGGGTACCTGGAAAGAACGAACCGATCTTGAACGGGAACTGAATACCTGGATAAGGCAGTTTGTGGCTGATCAGGAAAACCCTGGTGAAGAAGTACGCAGCAGACGTCCTTTACGTTCAGCCAAAGTCGAAGTAACAGAAGTTGAAGGTGAACCCGGCTGGTACCGCGCTGCGCTGCATGTCCGCCCACACTTTAAATATATGGGCTCAGATTTTACCCTGTCTCTGGTGGGCAAACTGGACAAGTCCTGAATAATATTTTTACAGTATAACCGGAACACAGAAGTGCGGGCATCTTTGCCCGCACTTCTGTGAATAAATCTTCTGTTCTTCTAAACCGCTCTCCTTTTCAAATAACAGCAAAGCTATAAAATTCATACTGAACCTGTATAATAATATCCGGTCTAAGAACTATCTTTCTAAGAAACATATTTCTATCGGTTCAAAAATTCGGCGTATTTTATGAAAAGTCCCTTTGCTTTATTTGCTGCTCTTATTTTATTTTTGTGGTTTTCTGTTCCTGTTTTTTCAGCGCAGCCACAAAATACGACCTTAAATGACTTTTTTCAACGTACCCGGAGTTTGCAGGCAGATTTTGAGCAGACGGTGGTTAATGGCAGAGGTAAAATACTGGAGCAATCCCACGGCAATCTTATTATCAGCCGTCCTGACAAGTTTATTCTGGACTATCAGACTCCGGTGGAACAAAAGTATATTTCCAACGGAAAAAACCTCTGGATTTATGATGTTGAACTGGAGCAGGTAAATATTAAACCTCTGGATGAACAGATGGGTGATTCCCCGGCATTATTACTCAGCAGTAATGACAATATCTA
>JALTKC010000567.1 GCA_027076245.1 Gammaproteobacteria bacterium | reverse complement strand
ACATGTTCTGACGTTTAAGACCATAAGCCACATTATCATAAACACTGCCATGAAACAGGTAAGGATGCTGATGCAGATAACAGACTTTCCCACGCAGTAATTTTTTTAACCGCGACCAGGGATAACTCCCCTGCTGTCCGTCATGAGGCACAAAGCTGACCTGAGCCTGCAGAGGCTTTAACAAACCGGCGATTATCTTAAGCAGGGTGGATTTTCCGGAGCCGTTCTGACCGGTCATTAATACCAGTTCTCCCTGACTGACACTAAAATCCACATTATCCAGAATGGTTCTGGTTCCACGCTTAAAGGATACACTGTTTAAACTCAGTGAGCGTTTTTTCACTGAGCTCATTGATGAATCACCTCTGCCTTGCCCTGTATAGCCGTCAGAAAGAAGTTCAGCAATAATGCCAGAGTCAGTAATACCATGCCCAGAGCAATGCCTTCTACAAAACTGCCCTTACTGGTTTCCAGTGCAATGGCTGTTGGAATATTACGGGTATGATTGAGGATATTGCCGCCCACCATCATGGAAGAGCCCACTTCGGCAATAATACGTCCGAAAGCCGCAATAACAGCCGCCATTAAACCAAAACGGACTTCCCGGATCACCGTCACCGCAGCGACAAAAGCGGAAGCTCCCAGGGTAATGGCCGTTTCCCAGGCCCGCTGATCAGAAGACTGCAAACTGGCATGACTCATGGCCACCAGCAAAGGAAAGGCCAGAATAATCTGCCCGATAATCATGGCTTCCTGGGTAAACAGCAAATGCAGATCACCAAAGGGGCCGGAACGGGATAATAATAAATACAGGGTCAGCCCAACCACTACGGCAGGAATAGCCAGTGCCGTATTAAACAGGGTAATAACAAAACGCCGTCCCGGAAACGCATAATAGGCCAGCACAAAAGCCACAGCAATGGCCGGCACTGTGGCAATCAAAATAGCCTTTAGAGAAACGGTAAAGGACACACTGATAATGTTCCAGACTTCGGTATCCCCGGATAATAATAACTGCAGGGCCTGGATACTGGCATCGGTCAAATCATTCATTTAATAACACAATTAAAAGCTCTTTATTCAAATCTTTATTCAAAATTAACTTCGATGCCCGCATATCTCACAATTTTTTCTGCGCGGTACCTGCATACTGTCCCATTGCATGGTCAGGGCATCAAACAGCAGGGTTCGCCCCGGTACAATTTCTCCAGCTCCGGTGAGCAGTTTAATGGCTTCAATCGCCTGCATACTGCCGATAACCCCGGTCAATGGTCCCACAACTCCATTACTGCTGCAGTTCTGATCCAGTTCTGTGCCCGGCTGATGAAAACACTGATAGCAGGGACTGTCCTGACGCTGCGGAATAAACACCGAGATCTGACCTTCCCAGCGGATGGCCGCACCGGACACCAGAGGCTTATTATACTCAAAACAGACCCGGTTAACCTCAAAACGGGTCGCCAGATTATCACTGCAGTCCAGTACTATATCAACACCATCTACAGCCTGCTGTAATAGCTCCCCCTGTAATTTCTGAGCAACAGGCTTAATATCAACCTCATGATTAATAGCCCGCAGAGTCTGCAAACAGGCCTCAGTTTTCTGCTGGTCAAGCATGGATTCACTATACGCAATCTGCCGCTGCAGATTAGCCAGTTCCACTTTATCCGGATCCGCCAGAGTCAGATGGCCGACACCTGCGGCAGCAAGGTACATGGCCGCCGGAGAACCCAGACCACCCACACCCAGTACCAGCACCTTAGCCTCAGTTATGGCCTGCTGTCCCTCAATATCAATGTCCGGCAACATAATATGCCTTTTAAAACGCAGTAACTGCTCATCAGTGATGTCCATATTTATTCCATAGTTTCCTGTTCAGGTATTTTAACCTTAATCGATTTATGCGCATTATTATATCCACATCATACTATTAGTCTGTTATTTTCATATTTTTATACATCAGGAAGCTAATATATATAGAAAAATGCTGTTTTCTTGGTATGATAGAATCATCATGTATAGAAAAAGCTATTTTTTATACAAATAAACAAACTAAGGATATTGCATGTATCAACCAGCAATTCAGTTACTACCACCCCAAACCGAGCTGGAAACCCGTGCTGTTCTAAAAAAACTTGCCCCGGCACACCGCTACCTGGCTGAACTTAAGGGTATGGTAACCACCATTCCTAATGAACACATTCTGATCAATACGCTGGCCCTGCAGGAAGCCAGGGACAGCTCAGAAATAGAAAATATAATCACCACACAGGATGACCTTTACAAGGCCAATCTGTTTTCTGACTACATCAGAAACCCCGCCGCCAAGGAAGTTAATCGCTATGCATCAGCATTGAAGTCAGGTTTTGAAAAAGTCCGAAAAGATCAGCTGATTACTGTCAATCGCATTATCGAAATCCACTGCGTTCTTGAGCAAAATAATGCAGGGATCCGCACCCAGGGCGGTATAGTACTCAGAAACGAAAGTACGGGTGAAACTGTATATACACCACCTCAAACTTATGAAGAAATAGTGCAACTGATGAGCAACCTGGAACAATTTATTAACAATGAAAGTTTATACGATGTGGATCCTCTGGTTAAAATGGCTGTCATTCACCACCAGTTCGAAAGCATCCATCCTTTTTATGATGGTAATGGCCGAACGGGTCGAATTATCAATATTCTCTATCTGGTCGCTAGAGGATTACTGGATATTCCAGTGCTGTATCTTAGCCGTTACATTATTCGCAACAAAGACAATTATTACCGTCTGTTACAGGAAGTACGCACCACAGGAAACTGGGAACCCTGGTTAATCTATATGCTTGAAGGCATTGAACAGACCGCCCGGCAGACTATCTGGATTATTTCTCACATCAAGGAATTAATGCAGGATTATAAACACCGCATACGTTCAGAACTGCCCAAAATCTACAGCCAGGACTTACTCAACAATCTGTTCCGACATCCCTACACAAGAATCGAATCCATACAGCACGATCTCGATGTATCACGCCTTACTGCCACAAAATACCTGGAGCAACTGACACAAAAGAGCTTTATTGAAAAGCACAGGATAGGGCGTTATAACTATTACGTGAACCGACCGTTAATGGATGTATTTGCCGATATTCCTGAAATATCAGAAAACATTTAGGAATTAATGGATACCCTTAAATGAAGTGGATACCTGTTACAACTTAACATCATGTATTACAGTTAACCGCCGGCCACTTCCGGCCAGAGTGCCAGGGTGTCGCCTTCTTTTAACAGGGTGGTATCCCGGTCTTCGCCGCAGACATAAACTCCGTTAAGGATCACCAGATAAGCATCTTCACGATCAATGTGCCAGGCATCGATGACATCATTGACACTGGTGCCTTCTTCAATTTCTATTTCTGCCGCATTACGCTGCGCATGTGGGGGAAGGTGTTTTGCCAGAAACGCGAAACATTTTAAGGTGATTTTCATAAAACTTATATTCCTAACCATTCCCAACTGTACCTGACAATCAGGCCACACCGACAGAACAGGCCAGCCAGGCTTCCATCAGCCGTTCCGGATTTTTCTGCAAACGGGCTTTCCATTGTCCAAGAGAAACTTTACCGCGTATTAAACCGCGAGCCACACCGATATTTTCAGTATGCCCCAGACTGCTGATACCCACCAGAACATCATCTTTAAACTGCAGATTAAGATATTTATACCGCTCCCTGTCCACCATACAGATTGAGTCCCCTCCTGTAACCCCCATCCACTGACCAAACGAGGTGGAGATTAAGCCCAGAGTATCCAGAACATTCATATTCAGACTGCCCTGATGTTCCAGAGTATTATCCTGCACCATATTAGTGGCAGCTACCCGACCATGTTCCACGGCAGTAGGCTGAATGGCCTGTACGGTAAATTCACCGGTGGAAAAGTCCCGCCCCTGAGCCACATCACCGGCCGCATAAATGGCCGAATGACTGGTTTGCAGATAGCCGTTAACCAGAATGCCCTGATCGGTTTCAATGCCGCTGTCCTGCAGATAGTCAATATTGGAGCGTACACCGGTAGCTGAAATAACCAGATCAGCCGACAAACTTTCTCCGGAATCCAGTACCACAGACAGGGGTTCACCGGCTTCAATGGCGGTAACACTATGACTGGTCAGTACCCGTACGCCTTTGTCTTCACACCATTGTTTAAGCATATTGCCCGCCGTATCATCCATCATGCGCGGCACCATCCGATCACCACGTTCCACCACAGTCAGGCTGACACCTCGTTTAACCAGAGATTCAAGAATAATACAGCCGATAAAACCAGCCCCCATCAGTACGACTGAGGAACCGCTTTTTGCCCTTGCGGCAATTTCCCTGGCATCATCCAGAGTCCAGCAATGTCGCACGCCTTCCATATCTACGCCCGGTATGGGTGGGTTAATAGGCGTTGCGCCGGTGGCCAGCAGTAAACGGTCAAAATTGAGTGACTCGCCATTATCCAGTTTAAGCTGGCTGGCTGACGCATCAATGCTGTTAACACGCTGCTGTAAATGTTTGATATTCAGCTGTTGGTAATAACCACTGGTTTTGCGTAAATAAGTACCCTGTTCGGCGATTTTTTCACTGAGCAAGTAAGGTATGGCCATACGTGAATAAGGTGGTTCCGGTTCTGCACCAATCAGTGTTATGGATGCATCCGGGGAGAGTTTTCGAATAGTTTCACAGGCCACTACACCGGCAGGGCCTGCTCCTGCTACAATATATTGCATTCTTGATTCCTGATGAATGGCCCCTCACCCTAACCCTAACCCTCTCCCGGAGGGAGAGGGAATAAAAGTGTGGGAGTTACTCAATAGATACGGACTTAATTTACAGCCCCAGACGATTCAGGGTCTCATCGGTGGGCACGCCCTCTTCATTCCAGCCGCGCTTTTCATAATATTCAGGCAACATTTTTTCTACCTCTGAATAACGGCCTTTGGCAGGGCCGGTTCGTGCCGCACCGGCTTCACTCTTCAGTCGTTCAGGTAAGGTATCATCGGCTTTGGTAACACCGGCCTGCATATTGTACTGGCGTTCCATATTCCAGACCCGTTCACCCAGTTCCACCAGTT
Source organism: Gammaproteobacteria bacterium (assembly GCA_027076245.1). GTDB lineage: Bacteria > Pseudomonadota > Gammaproteobacteria > GRL18 > GRL18 > JANELJ01. Next base: position 25,619 of record JALTKC010000567.1, on the reverse strand, counting down.
TTTCCGGTGTCCATTCACCTTCACAGGCGGCATCCAGTTGTGGCGCAATATTGGTCAGATCCCAGGCAAAGGTGGTAAACAGACATAAACCGCTGGAATCCACCGCGGCTGTGGCATCCTGGAATGCCTTAACCAGTTCCGGTTTGCCTTCAGTCTCCAGCGGATCGGTTTTAACCGGGACACCCAGCACTTCAGAGGCGACGGTATAACCGCGCACATGGCAGGCACCACGGTTAGAGGTGGCATAGTTCAGACCGATACCCTGAATACCACGAGGATCATAAGCCGGGAATTCCTGCCCCTTAACCGTCATGGATAACTCGGGATGCCCGTATTTTTCACATAAGCGTTTTGAACCCAGTGCCAGATCCTGACCAAAGCCTTCACCGGTAGCGACCCATTCTGCGGCTTTGGCCAGTGCTTCGGCAGAACCGAAGTTAAAGGCGACACCACCGGTCTGTTCATCGGTTATCACACCCATTTCATAAAGTTCCATAGCCGCCGCAACGGTGGCACCAAAGGTAATGGGATCATAACCATCTTCATTACACAGGAAGTTGGCATAGGTCAGAGCATCCAGATCATTGACTTTGGTATCAGCTCCCAGAGCCCAGGCAGCTTCATATTCCAGACCACCGGAATTGCCCCAGTATTTGGCCTTATTTTCTACTGTAAAATGGCCTTTATCTATAGTGGAAATACGACCACAGGCAATGGTACAACCGAAACAGGCCGCATTGGTGGTTAGATTAGGCTTGCCGTCGCTCTTGCGTGGTTCATGCATGGCTTCCCCGGAAATATCATGGGCACCGTCAAATTGGACTTCCTGCATGTTTTTAGTAGGCAGAGCACCAATTTCATTGATAACATTCATCAGCACCTGGGTACCATAAGTAGGCAGGCCCTGACCGGTCACCGGATTGTCTGCCAGAATTTGCTTGTTCTCATTAACTACCTGCATAAACCGGGCAGGATCCTTGATATTGCCGACGCCTTTTGTTCCACGTACAGCCACGGCTTTAAGGTTTTTGGAAGCCATTACCGTCCCTACACCAGAACGTCCGGCGGCACGGTGCAGATCATTAATAATGGCAGCATATAAGCAACCGGATTCTGCAGAACGCCCCACCGCAGAAATACGCAACAGGGGATCCTGATACTTGTTGTGCAGCCATTCATCCGTATGCCAGACCGAAGTGCCCCAGATTTCAGAGGCATCCACCAGTTCAGCATGATCGTCTTCCACATAAAGATAAACCGGTGTGGGGGATTTGCCTTCAAAAATAATCATATCCCAGCCGGCATGCTTCATTTCAGCGCCTATAAAACCACCTGAATTAGAACAGGCGATACAGTTGGTGAGCGGACTTTTGGTCACTACGGAATAACGCCCACCAGTTGCGGCCATAGTACCGGTTAAAGGCCCGGTAGCCATAATCATTTTATTATCCGGCCCCAGGGGATCACATTTGGGGTCAGTTTCTTCTGCCAGATATTTGCTGGCCAGACCACGCTGACCCAGGTATTGCTGTGCCCAGTCCATATTCAGAGGTTCCGCATTGACAGAACCTTCCGTCAGGTTTACACGAAGGATTTTTCCAGTCCAGGACATTCGATTTCTCCTATCCGTTAAAGCCGCATTTCATCCATATAAATTTAATATAAATCAGATAACACTGGCTTTAGGTAAAATTTTAAGCGGTTAAGTTATACGGGAGTATCAGGCAGAAGCCGCCGGACTATTGTCCGTTTCTCTGGCCCATTGACGCATTTTCTCATAACCGGTTTGATCCGCATCGACATAAACAATTGCCTGCGTAGGACAGGCCGATACACATTTTGGATCACCACCGCATAAATCACACTTAATGACCTTACCGGTAGAATGATTGTAATTAACGGTACCGAAAGGACAGGCAATGGTACAGACTTTACAGCCTACACAGGCACTGTCATTAACCTCCTTAGCTCCGGTTTCACTATTAAGGGTAATGGCATCCACTGGACAGGCCTGCTGGCACCAGGCTTCAGCACACTGGGTACAGGTATAGGGAACAAAACGGCCTTCCTGATGAAAAGTAAACACCCGGATACGGGATTTGGAAGGGTTGAACACACCTTCATGTTCATAAGAACAGGCCAGTTCACATTGCAGACATCCGGTGCACTTGTCCGGATCAATTAACAGGGCTTTTTGCATGTAGATACCACTCCTTTAAAAATAGCAAAACGGGTTTTTGCTGGCTCTTTGCAGAATCGATGCAGGAAAATGCAACTTGGTTTAAACCATATAACGAATTAAGTTATAGTTCACGATATTTCTTATGACAAGCTTTACAGGTATTGCTGATCACTTTAATCTGTTCTAATGCCTTATCACGCTCGTTAGCTTCAATTAGCTTCACCATGGCTTCACTGGCTTTAATAAGCTTAAGTGCTTTCTGATTAAAATCGCCTTTGTTTTCCCAGATTGCCTCTTTGGCTTCAGTATCACCAAAATCCGATTCTGGGGGAAAGGCAGTTTCAATCATATTGGCCATATCCACCATAGAACGTGCATGGGGCAGCCATTGATCAGGCTGACTGATCCGGCCTGTAGCCAGGAATTTAAGGGCTTTAAAGTGATTGGATATGGCAGTCATCACATATTGCCGATACTTGATGATATTTTCTGAGCTGTCACCTTCAGGACCAAAGGCAAAAGAAACGCTGGAAAACAGCAAACTAAGTGACAGAATTAATGACAGAACAATAAGTAATACCGTTTTTTTCATAGCTGATCCCTTCATCTGAATGGCAAATACTTAATAATTAAGCGGCTTGTAGATAATTCAGCTGAGTATTACACATAATATTATGAAATAAAACACAGGTAAGCAACTTCCCAGAACATCAGTTTTCAAGTAAATACTAATTGTGTATAATAAATAACCATTCTTGTCATTTAACTTACAGACAAAGACTATCAAAAGTATGGATCATCAAAAACTTGCTCAATATCTGGAAGTTATCTGTCAAAGCGGCTGCGATTCAGTGAATGCCACCATTCAGGCCATGGAAAACAATCAGCCCACCAGTATTACTGCAGAACTGCAGCCGGAAGAACAGCAAATTGTTCTGCAGGAACTTAAAGCCATTATGTCTGTTTACGACCACTAATCTTTTTCTGTTTTCTTTTCAAGCTAAATCCGGTTAACTGTTTCACAGCTTTTCTCTGCTTACCTGTCTTTAATAATCTTTATTGCTATAATTCTGTAACAGACAATTAAATCTAAATAATAAAAATCAGAAACTCATATACGCAGTTAATAAAGGTATCTTGCAATGGATATAAGCAAATTTCTCCAGTTAATGGTTAATGAAGAAGCATCTGATATTTTTTTCAGTACCCATGCCAATGTTTCCATGAAGGTCATGGGAAAACTGCGCCCGGTCAGTAAACAGAAACTGACTTCAGAGCAGATTCATGCTATTTTGCGCAATCTGGTGGATGATGAAAAAATGCAGGAATTTCATGATACCCTGGAGCTTAATTTTGCCATTTCTCTACCTGAAATCGGCCGTTTCCGGGCCAATGCTTTCCGTCAACGGGGGGATGTGGCACTGGTCATCCGTCATATTAAAACTGAAATTCCCAAAGTCTCCGATATTAACCTGCCGTCTATTCTGAATGATCTGGTGGCTCATAAAAACGGCCTGATCATGGTGGTCGGAGCTACCGGTTCAGGTAAATCCACCACCCTGGCGGCCATGATTGGTTATCGTAATGCCAATATTGGCGGCCATATACTTACCATTGAAGATCCGGTGGAATTTATTCATTCCCATAAAAAATCCATTGTTAATCAGCGGGAAGTCGGTCTGGATACTTTGAACTACAGCAATGCTCTGAAAAATGCCATGCGTGAAGCACCTGATGTGATCCTTATCGGGGAGGTTAGGGACTCTGAAACCATGGAGCACGCTATGGCTTATGCGGATACCGGTCACCTGTGTTTAACCACTCTGCATGCCAGTAATGCTCTGCAGTCTCTGGATCGTATTTTTAACTTTTTCCCTAAAAATGCCCACCGCCAGTTATCTGAAGATTTATCCAGAAACCTGCGGGCCATTATTTCTCAACGTCTGATCCCCGGAAAAGACGGCAATCTCTACCCTGCCGTGGAAGTGCTGATTAATACGCCCTATGTCACTGAGATTCTGCAGCAGGGTAAACTGGAAAAACTGCCTGAGGCCATGGAACAGGGTGCTAAATACGGTATGGCGACCTTTGATGAAGTGCTTTACAAAATGTATAAGGCTGGAACTATTGATGTAAAAACCGCCCTGGAATATGCTGACTCCTATAATAACCTGCAGTTGAAGATCCGTATGAGTGACGGCAGTGCGGGGGATGAGGTGTTCTCAGATATTGAGTTTTAGAGCAAATTATTCTGGGAGCGCGGGCATCTTGCCCGCGTTATAAACCAACAAAGAAAACAATTCATTGACGCTGGCAAGATGCCCGCGCTCCCAGGTGGGTACAAACATCTTATTTTAAGAGGCTTGTTCAGTCGCCTGGCGGGAGAAATTGTTGCCAGTTAATGGTTTTGTCGCCAAAGACAAAAAAATGGGGGTTTAGCAGGGAATCCTTGTTATTGTAACTCAGGCGCTGCATCTGCAGATCCGTAATCCGGCCACCTGCTTCTTCGACAATGCACTGGGCGGCAGCCGTGTCCCATTCTGAAGTCGGGCCCAGGCGAACGTAAAGGTCGGCCTTGCCTTCTGCTATCAGGCAGGATTTTAGTGAGCTGCCCAGAAACGTCATACCATAGCCCTTAAAATGCTTCTCTATATTTTTCAGATAGGCCAGTAATGCCGGACTGCGGGAAGAACGGGTACCGGCAATCATGGGATATTCAGGGCAGTGTTCTCTGACATGCAACGGTCTGGCCTCATCATTATTTTCCAGCCTGAAGGCACCGTTCTGTACGCAGGCATAATAACAGACCTGCCGTACGGGGCTGTACACCACACCAATAACGGGATAGTGCCGGTGGATCAGGGCAATATTAATACTGAACTCCCCGCTGCGTTCAATAAAGGCCCGGGTACCATCCAGCGGATCCACCAGCCAGTAGGTTTCCCAGCTTTGCCTGCGGGCAAAATCCACTTCATCGGACTCTTCGGACAGAACGGGGATATCCGGGGTTAACAAGGACAGTTTTTTTACAATCTGCTCATTGGCGGCCAGATCCGCACAGGTGACCGGGGTATTGTCTTTTTTATTATTCACCTCAAAACTGGAACGATAAATATCCAGAATACACCGCCCCACATCGCGTGTTAACTCAATCACCTCAGGCATCCAGCTTCTTAAGGCAATTTTTAAATCCTCCGAAAGTTCCGGTTCTGAATATTGAGTTTTCCTGGAACGGTTTGGTTCAGACATCATCAGTCCCGCTGTTCCAGCACACTACGAACGATAAAGGCTGCGGCAATGGTACGGGCTTCTGTAACATCCTTCTGCATAGCCAGTTGTTCAAATTCTGCAATGGGCCAGGTGGTCACTTCCAGTGGTTCCGGTTCATCACCATCCAGTTGCGCAGGATATAAGTCTTCTGCCAGCACTACATGCGTCAGATGGCCCATATAACCGGGCGCCAGGGTCATGGATTTAATATGGGTCAGCTTACGGGCCGCAAAACCAATTTCTTCCTGCAATTCCCGGTTGGCTGCTTCTTCAATGGGCTCATCACTTTCTATGCGTCCCTTGGGAAACATCAGTTCATAACGTTCCACGCCAGCGCTGTATTCCCGAACCATATAAACAGTTTGCGGATCTTTAAGCGCAACCACCAGCACACCGCCGCGGCTGGAACCTTTCAGCCGTTCATATTCAACTTCATTACCATTACTGAAGGTAATTTCCATTTGCTCAATCTGAAACAGACGGCTTCTGGCAACGACTTTGCTGGCCGTTATACGGGGTAGTTTATCGGTCACTAAAAAAACCTTTTTACTGAGCTGAAATTTTGAATCATTTTTTCAGGGTATTAAAGCCCATAAGCAGGCCATGTATCTTAATTTAAATGTTATAATAGCAGTTTTTTTATATGGAAAACAGGAACAGGCGGGAACAAACAGTGTTGAACTGGAACGAGATTGACAGCGTTTTTCTGGACATGGACGGCACTTTGCTGGATCTCCACTTTGATAATCATTTCTGGCTGGATCATGTCCCAAAGCGTTATGCTGAAAAAAACGGTCTGACCAAAAAACAGGCACTGGATGAGCTTATTCCTCGCTTTCGATCCATTGAAGGCACCATTAACTGGTATTGCATCGATTACTGGACCCGGGAACTGGGTCTGGATATTGCCCTGCTTAAAGAAGAAGTCCAGCACCTTATCCAGGTACACCCTTATGTGACAGAGTTTCTTGAGCGCCTGGCTCGACAGGGGAAACGACGGGTTCTGGTTACCAATGCCCACCAGAAAAGCCTGGCCCTGAAAATGAAAAATACCCCTCTGGCCGGACTGCTGGATAAAATTATCAGCGCCCATGAACTGGGCCTGCCCAAGGAAGAAATCCGCTTCTGGAAAAAACTCGCCGCAATAGAAAAATACACCCCGGCCCGCACCCTGTTAATTGACGATAACCTCACAGCACTGCGCTCAGCCAGAGAATACGGCATCAGACACTTACTGGCCATTTACAAACCGGACAGCAAGGCGGATATTAAGGACGTAGGAGAGTTTCGGGGGATTTATTCGTTTGAGGAGATAATGCCGTAGGAGCAGCGTTGAGCGTTGAGCGTTGAGCGTTGAGCGTTGAGCGTTGAGCGTTGAGCGTTGAGCGTTGAGCGTTGAGCGTTGAGCGTTGAGCGTTGAGCGAAAAAATTTTAAAAGCTCTTTTTCTTCAGTCAAGTAATATATTGAAATATTTTGTATTATCTTAAGGATAAACTCTATTGCTCTGGCTCTTTCTCAGCGCTCAACGCTCAGCGCTGCTCTTATTCTTTCTCCGCCAACACCCCCAACATAATAAAAATCCCCACAATCAAAGGCCCCAGATAAATCATCCCAACACCGGCCAGCAGGTGGCTGAGTATTGGGGTGGCGTAGATTAACAGGGCACCGTAACCGAAGGTGCATAGCAGAATAAAAATCAGGGTGCGCAGGATAAAGTGCATACCGCTGGTCTGTTTTTTTACCAGTCGGTTAATACTGTGACCATAGATCACCAGCAGGGTGGCCATAATGGCCATGGCTATTTCTCCCAGCCAGGGGTAGAGCCATTGCGAAAAATTGATAATAAAAAGTTTTATCTGATACATTTTTAATTTTATCCTAATACAACAAACGTCCCAGTAAAACCGGGATGGCATTTTCTACTCTTAAAATCCGCTCACCCATCTGACATGGCTTAAAGCCGGCCTGAGTAAACTTATTGACTTCGTAAGCGCTAAAGCCGCCTTCAGGACCCACAGCCAGAATCGTTGGCTGTTGGCTGTTTACCTGCTGTAAACAAAAATCCCCCTGCCCTGGATGTGCTACTACTGCCTGTCGCCCTATTGCCAACCCCGGCAGAACATCTTCTGCAAAGGGTTTAAAACGGTGGTAAAAATCAACCCTGGGTAACAAGGTATCCTGTGCCTGTTCCAGCCCCAGAATCAGATGCTGATTCATTTTATCGCTCTGCAGCCAGGGTGTCTGCCAGTAGCTTTTTTCAACTTTGACAGTGTGGATCAGGCTTAACTGTTTTACCCCCATGGCACTGATGGTCTGAAAAATCCGTTTGAGCATTTTGGGTCGAGGCAGAGCCAGTACCAGGTGTACATTCAATGCAGCCGGAGGTTGTTCTGTCAGTTTGACCGTCAGTTCAATAGAGTCATTATTTTGCTGTTCAGCTTCAGCATAGCCGATATTGCCATTAAGCAGCCCAGCTTTAATACGTTCACCGGTTACGAGTTTTATTATCTTTGTTAAATGAATAAATCGATAATCATTAATTCTAACCCTGTCCGGTGCAATAAAATCACTGGCATGAAGCAACAACAGATTCATGTGGATTAACCGGCTTTTTCCATTTTTTTCAGTTTTTTATCCCAGCGTTTAAAACGTTTACGGCAATAGGACAGCAGTTCATCATACGTTCTGAAATACAGATCAAAACCCTCTTCTGCCGGAGAATCATACTCACAATAATCATTGGAATAATCCCGGCAGATCTGCGGACGCTCATTATAAATTCCACAGGCGCCATCTTCCAGGAGGTGTTCACAGGGGGTGATAAACATTAGAAACCAGCCGTCTTCATCTTTATAAAACTCCACGTTTTTATGCGATATCTGCCAGAGCATAAGCAGAAAATCATCTTTTTTACGTGGTGAATCAATTTGCTGAGTAACATATTGACAGCATTTGGTGCCGGGACAGAAGCTGCATTTGTTTTCAGTAGTGATTTCTATAGTTTTCATAGCGGTTTTCATAAAAAATTTTACATCCAGAGCTTATTAGGTAAAAATAACCATTTAAAACGAAGTGAATATATTTTGATGGGATTACAGTCCCTCTTCAACATAAAAAGGAATTAATGAAACTGTATCCTTTTTCAATCGTCAAGCAGGGTAAAGAGTTTTACTCAGCTATGGTGCGCCTCAGTCTTGGGCTGTTCCTGTCGTTATATATCTGGTTAGGTACGATCCGGGGTGAGTTTGATATTTCTCATACCACCTTTGTCAATTTTGCCGCTTTTTACTTCAGCGTAACTATTTTACTGGCACTGGATCTTTTTCGTAACCCCGAATCTCATATTAGACGCTATTTAACCCTGTTTTTTGATGTTTCCTGCACCTCCTATGCAGCCTTCCTTACCGGAGGGGCAGGCAGTGAATTTATTCTTATTTATATCTGGCTCTATATTGCTTACGGTACCCGCTACGGCCTGAGTTATCTGTTAACCGCTGTGATCTTTGTTATGCTGGAATACAATGTTGTTCTGTACCTGGATAATGACTGGATTGAAAACCGTTTAAGCTCATCGGCACAGATTTTTGTACTGGTGCTTATGCCGCTGTACCTGTACTCCATGATCAAACAACTGCATAAAGCAAAAAAAGCCGCCGAACAGGCCACCCGGGCTAAAAGCAATTTTCTGGCCACCATGAGCCATGAAATACGCACACCTATGAGCGGTATTATCGGTACCGCTCACCTGTTACAGAATACTCAACAAAGTAAGGAACAGCAGGAATATACCCGGGCTTTGCTGGATGCCTCCAAATCTCTGCATGCCCTGATTGATGATATTCTGGACTTTTCCAAAATCGAAGCCAACAAGCTGGAACTGACTCAGGCCGGTTTTGATCTGCACCATACCATCAATGAAGTACTGGCGGTGCTTTCTCCTAATGCGGAATACCATAACCTGGACTTTATTGTTTATATTGATCCAGAGTTACCAGCCTATGTGATTGGAGACAGTCAACGCATCCGCCAGATTTTATTCAACCTGGTTGGCAATGCCATAAAATTTACCGAACAGGGCGAGGTATATCTTAAAGTTAGCCGAACTGCCGAACAGTCCAGCGATCAGCAGGTCAGTCTTCGTTTTGATATTATTGATACGGGTATTGGCATCAGCAAAGAACTGCAGCAGAAAATTTTCGATAGTTTTACCCAGGCGGACTCTACTTCTCCTCATCGTTTTGGAGGTACCGGTCTGGGTACTACCATTTCCAAACAGTTAGTGGAATTTATGGGTGGTGAAATCGGTCTGAGCAGTGAACCCGGTAAAGGCAGTCATTTCTGGTTCACCCTGACGCTGCCCGTAAAAGAAGCAGGCAATATCCAGGAACGCTACAGGCAGCGTCTAAAAGGTAAAAACGCCGATGTGCTGATAGTGAATGATTCTAATTATGAAGTGATCCGGAGTTATTGTGATTACTTTGGTCTGAATATTACCCGTTATCATTCTGATCAGGAACTGCTCAACGGCATGGAGCAATCCAGGGCACAATACCGTAACTGTGACCTGGTTATTTTATCTGATGATGCCAGCCATAAACTGCCAATTAAACTGGCCAGCCAGATTTCCCGTATTGAATGTGTTTCCGGTGCCAGAGCCAAAAAAGTATTCCTGGGCTATCTGGGTCAACGTGCCCGGGCACAGGAACTGGGTAATGATTATTTTGATGCCTATGTAACCAAGCCCATTAATTTTGAACGTCTGGGTGATACCTTAATTGAACTGCTCTCACCTGAAACATCCCCTATCAGCAAGGACACGTTAAACAAGCCCATGGAAACCTCCCTGAAAATATTAATTGCCGAAGATGAAGATATTAATGCCATGGTGCTAAGCAGCTTCCTGCAGGATGCCGGCCATAAAGTTATTCGGGTTGAAGACGGTGCACAGGCTGTGGATGCCCTGAATGAAAACGCTTTTGATCTGGTTTTTATGGATATGCGTATGCCGGAAATGAACGGTCTGGAAGCTACCCGGTTATGGCGTCAGCAGGAACCGGAAGGACAGCATATTCCTATTATTGCCCTGACCGCCAATGCCACAGTGGATGATCGCAAGGCCTGCATGGAAATCGGTATGGATGATTTTGTGACCAAGCCCATCAGTCCTGAGCAACTGCTGGATATTATTCGTAAATATTACCAGCCATAACTCCCTCTTTAATATCAGTGCCTCCATTTATAAGGGGCAATGGCTGGATTTTCCGTCAGCTTATTCTACACTCAAGGTATTAAAGCTAAAAAAATCAGTTAATTCAACAGACAGACACCCTCAATGGATAATAATTTAGTTACTATTTCCGATCTGGTTATTCTGGTCGTCGAACCTTCCGCCATGCAGGCAAAAATAATTCAGCGAAGTCTTCAGGATGCACAGGTGCATACTGTACACATTGCCCATAACGGTACTGAAGCTCAGGCCATTATGACCAGGGATGCACCCGATCTGGTGGTCAGCGCACTGTATCTCCCGGATATGACCGGCACCGATCTGGTACTGTCTATGCGTAATGATCCCCGTCTTGAACAGATACCCTTTATGCTTATTTCCAGTGAAACCTCTTTTGAGCAACTGGATCCGGTGCGCCAGGCTGGTGTCGTTGCCATCCTGCCCAAGCCCTTTGAATTTAAAGATTTAAAACGCGCTTTGTATAATACCTTGGACTTTATTAACCCGTCTGCCAGTGAAATGGATACCATTAATTTTAATGAGTTTCACGTTCTGGTGGTGGATGACAGTACCATGGCACGCAAACACATTCGCAGAGTACTCAGTAAAATGGGCATTACCTCTTTTCAGGAAGCAGTTAACGGACGAGAGGCCATCCCCCTTATTGAAAATAACTTTTTTGATTTAATTGTTACCGATTACAATATGCCGGAAATGGATGGGGAAGAACTGACCCGTTATGTCAGGGAACAAAGTTCACAAAGCTCTATTCCTATTTTAATGGTCACCAGTGAAAATGATGATAATCGTCTGGCGGCAGTACAGCAATCAGGCGTTTCAGGGATCTGCGACAAGCCGTTTGAACCGGATACGGTAAAAACCTATCTGCAGAACATTATGGCGGATCTGTAATTGTTTAACTGCTGAGGAGAACTTTTAAAGTGTTTTTTGCGTTTCTTCAGCGGCAACCTCTTCACAACACTCATTAATACCGGCAATCTGCTGCATGGCTTCCCGATCATTAATCACAATATGCTTGCGTTCAGCATCAATGATCCCGTCTTCCTGAAAACGGGTAAACATACGGCTGACCGTTTCCACAGCCAGACCAAGATAATTGGCAATATCATTACGTGACATACTGAGATAAAACTCAGTGGAGGAAAAACCACGCTGTTTAAAACGCAGGGAAATACTCAGTAAAAAAGCCGACAGACGCGCCTCAGCCGTCTTTTTACCCAACAACAGCATGAGTTCCTGATCATCAAAAATCTCTTTACTCATTAAACGCAGCAACTGATGCTGTAAGGTAGGCAGTTCCTGCGCCAGAAGCTCGAGGTTTTCAAACGGCACTTCACAGACACTGGTGGTTTCCAGAGCCTTGGCTGCACAGGGATGCATCCCCTTGCCAATGGCATCCAGACCTAATAATTCACCAGGCAAATGAAAACCGGTCACCTGTTCCTGACCATCTACGGTAGGTGAATAGGTTTTGAGGGAACCGGAGCGAACCACATAAATGGAGGTAAACTGACCGCCGACCTGAAACAGGTGATCATTACGTTTCAGAGGTCGTTTGCGTTCGATAATATTATCCAGTTTTTCCAGATCATTACCGTCAATAGAGCTCGGGAGACACAGCTGATGTAAAGAACATTCTTTACAGGCAACTTTGGTGGACAGAATATCAACAATCTTATTCTGTCGTGTTTTCCTGCGAGGCTGATTAACCTCCAGATCCATCTCACTCATAGCGTACCACTTATGCCTGGCAAATTGATAAATATCAAGTTTATAACAAAACCGTTTAAAAAAAAACCATAATCTTAGTAAATACTAATATTTGACTTGTTCTTAATACAGCTTCCTGATAAACGTTTTTAAATTTCTATTCCACACGCCTGTTTCCTGAACAAAGTTTCGTTATAATAGCTTTTTTATCGACAGGCAAAAAGGTTAGAGCATGGCTAGACAGGCATCAGTAAAACGCGATACGAACGAAACCCGTATTGAAGTAGATATTAACCTGGACGGTACCGGGGAAGGCAGTTTTGATACCGGCGTCCCCTTTCTGGATCACATGATGGATCAGATAGCCCGTCACGGCATGATTGACATTACCGTCAAGGCTGAGGGTGATCTGGACATTGATGCCCACCACACGGTAGAAGATATCGGTATTACCCTGGGTATGGCCATGACCCGCGCACTGGGTGACAAAAAAGGCATTACCCGTTATGGTCACGCCTATGTCCCCCTGGACGAAGCCCTGTCACGGGTAGTGATTGATTTTTCCGGTCGTCCCGGGCTGGAAGATCAGACAGTGTACCCCAGAGAAACCATTGGTAACTTTGATACCGAACTGTTCCACGAGTTTTTTCAGGGTTTTGTTAATCACGCACTGGTTACCATGCACATTGACAATATTCGCGGCACCAACAGCCACCATATTGCTGAGACCGTTTTCAAGGCCTTTGGCCGTGCCGTACGCATGGCCATCAGCCCGGATCCTCGCATGCAGGACACTATCCCTTCCACCAAGGGTAGTTTATAATAACGCCACTCATCAATTAGCAATTTATGTAATTAAAAACCAGAGATTATGTCCAGACAAATAAGCATTGCAGTCATTGATTACGGCATGGGGAATCTGCACTCAGTAGCCAAGGCACTGGAACACGCAGACAGCCGAGCTGAGGTAAAAGTGACCGCTGACAAACAGGTGATTGCCAGCGCTGACCGGGTATTATTACCCGGAGTCGGCGCTATGCGGGACTGTATGGGCGAGATGCGGCGTCTGGATCTGGTGGACACCATTAAACAGGCCGCAGCCAGCAAGCCCTTTTTAGGGATCTGCATTGGCATGCAGGCCTTAATGACCCATAGTGAAGAAAACGGCGGCGTGGACTGCCTGAATATTATCCCCGGTAATGTGGAGCGTTTTGCCAATGATTTAAGCGACCCCACTGCCAGCGGCGATGAACATCTTAAAATTCCGCACATGGGCTGGAACCAGGTTCACCAGCAGATCAAACACCCGCTATGGCAGAATATTCCCCAGAACCAGCGCTTTTATTTTGTACACAGTTATTTTGTGGTACCCCAGTCTCCTGATCCGGTAGCCGGCTCCACTGTTTACGGCCATCCCCTGTGTGTAGCGCTGGCGGCCGATAATATTTTTGCCACCCAGTTTCACCCGGAAAAAAGTGCCGATGCCGGCCTGCAGTTATTTCATAATTTTATTAACTGGGACGGCAGTTATGACAGTTCAAGCTGCAGTTGATAAACACTGCAGCAGAAACATTATACAGCCTTAATAAAAAACAGCCTTTAAGAGAACAGTAATGATTTTAATACCTGCAATTGATTTAAAAGACGGCCAGTGTGTACGTCTGCGTCAGGGACGTATGGAAGACGACACAGTCTTTTCCGATAATCCCGTAGAAATGGCCGGACGCTGGTACGATGCCGGAGCCCGTCGTCTGCATCTGGTGGATCTTAACGGTGCTTTTGAAGGCAAACCGGTCAATGGCGAAATTATCCAGGAAATCACTAAAACCTACCCTGATCTGCCGGTGGAAATTGGCGGCGGTATCCGCACTGTAGAAACAGTGGAAGCCTATCTGGAGGCTGGTGTGGCCTATGTTATTATCGGTACTAAAGCGGTAGAAGATCCCGATTTTGTCACTGAACTGTGTAAGCAGTTCCCCGGTAATGTCATTGTAGGTCTGGACGCCATGGACGGGAAAGTGGCCATTAAAGGCTGGGCAGAAGTCTCCGATGTGGATTTATTTGACCTGTCCAGACGTTTTGAAGGCGATGGTGTGGATGCCATTATTTATACTGACATCAGCCGTGACGGTATGATGCAGGGTGCCAATGTGGACAATACCGCTAAACTGGCTCAGGCCATTAATATTCCGGTGATCGCTTCCGGCGGCATCCATGATCTGGGTGATGTGGAAGCCATTTGCAAGGTGGCTCACTATGGCATTTCCGGTGCCATTACCGGCCGCGCCATTTATGAAGGCACGCTGGATTTTGCCGAAGGCCAGAAACTGGCGGATAAACTGACAGGTTAATCAGATTAAGAGATACAAATAATGGGTTTAGCTAAACGAATCATCCCCTGTCTGGATGTGGACAAAGGCCGGGTAGTGAAAGGCGTACAGTTTGTGGATATCCGCGATGCCGGCGATCCGGTTGAAGTGGCCCGCCGCTACAATAGCGAGGGCGCCGATGAACTGACCTTCCTTGATATTACCGCCACCCATGAAGGCCGGGACACCATTGTGCACGTGGTTGAACAGGTGGCCGGGGAGATTTTTATTCCGCTGACTGTGGGCGGAGGTATCCGTACCGTAGATGATGTCCGCCTGATGCTTAATGCCGGAGCCGACAAGGTAGCCATTAACTCCGCCGCTGTGGCTAACCCGGACTTTGTCCGAGAAGCCGCCGAAAAATTCGGCAATCAGTGTATTGTGGTGGCCATTGATGCCAAGCAGGTCGCGGGCAAGCCCGGTACCGATACCGAAAATGAAACACCACGCTGGGAGATTTTTACCCACGGTGGTCGTAAACCCACCGGCATTGATGCCATTGAATGGTCTAAGAAAATGGTGTCTTACGGTGCCGGTGAATTACTGGTCACCAGTATGGACAATGACGGCGTTAAAAACGGCTTTGATCTGCCCCTGACCCGCACCATCAGCGATAATGTCGCGGTACCGGTCATTGCTTCCGGTGGGGTCGGTAATCTGGATCATCTGGCTGAAGGCGTACTGGAAGGTCATGCCGATGCGGTTCTGGCCGCCAGTATTTTCCATTTTGCCGAATACAGTATTGCCGAAGCCAAGCGCCATATGGCAGAGCGTGGTATTGAGGTAAGACTATGAGCCATCATCAGGATCAGAGCTGGCTGGATGAATTAAAATGGGGTGATCAGGGGCTGATCCCGGCCATTGCCCAGGATGAAAAAACCGGCAAAGTGGTGATGTTTGCCTGGATGAACCGTGAATCTCTGGCCATGACCCTGGATATGGGTCGGGCCGTGTACTGGTCCCGCTCCCGGCAGAAGCTCTGGCCTAAGGGTGAAGAGTCGGGGCATGTGCAAAAAATTAAGTCCATTCGTGTGGATTGTGATAAGGATGTGCTATTGTTAAGCATTGAGCAGATTGGCGGCATCGCCTGTCATACCGGCCGGGAAAGCTGTTTTTACTTTGAGCTGGATCCTGAGACTGCCCAATGGCAGGCCGTGGAACCGGTATTAAAGAACCCTGACGATATTTATAAATAAAGAGCATAAAATAACCGTGGACAATGATATTCTGGCCCAACTGGCCGCCACCCTGGAACAGCGTAAACAGGCCGAACCAAAATCCTCTTATGTTGCCAGTCTGTATCATAAAGGTCAGGACAGTATTTTAAAAAAAGTGGGCGAAGAAGCCACTGAAACAGTCATTGCCTCCAAGGGTGGCAATAAGGATGAGATTATTTATGAAACGGCAGATCTGTGGTTTCATACTTTGGTAATGCTCTCTTATCATGGGCTGAGCCATGAGGATGTATTGAATGAACTGGGGCGGCGCTTTGGGCTGTCGGGGATTGAGGAAAAAGCCTCAAGGAAGGAAAAGTAGGTTATTATGTAGCATCCCTGACCGTGACTGGCTGCAGGTACTGCCTTTCCGGGGGCGCTCAAGTACATCCATGTATCGCTTTGTGAAAACATCCATGTTTTCAAAACCCCGGAAAGGCAGTACCTGCAGCCAGTCACTCTAGGGTATTTCTATTTGTGCTATGAGGCTTTTAGTTGGTGTAGGGAGAGGGAAAAATGTCAGATTGTCTGTTCTGCAAAATAATTGCCGGGGATATTCCTGCGGATATTGTCTATCAGGATGATAAGATTCTGGTTTTCAGGGATATAAATCCGAAAGCGGATGTCCACTTATTAATGATTCCTAAGGAACATGTGGACAGTCTGGCTAAATTAAATGAATCACATCATGACCTGATAGCCTATATGATGTTAAAATTACCCGAACTGGCTGAAGCTCAGGGATTATCGGGCGGGTTCAGGACCATTATAAATACCGGGGAAGAAGGTGGGCAGGAGGTGTTTCATCTTCATATCCATTTGCTGGGCGGTAAGAATCTGCCCGGGTTTTAAGTACTCTCCTTCTTTAATTAAAGAAGGTTAGAGAGTTTAGATTTTAAGTGTTTGTTATTTTTTATTAAGTACAGGAGAATCCAATGGGATTTGGTGTTACTGAGTTATTAATTATTCTGGCCATTGTTCTGGTTTTATTTGGCGCCAAGAAGCTACGTAATATTGGCGGCGATCTGGGTGGAGCCATCAAGAATTTTAAAACGGCTATGAAAGAAGAAGAAAATGCCCCTGAAGCATCCGCCAAAACCACTGCTCAACTGGATGAAAAATCCGGTACCACCATTGAAGGTCAGGTCGAAAGCAGTTCTGAGAAAAAAGAACAGGTTTAATCTGTTTTTTCCAATCACTGGTTTTATTCAGTCTGCCGTTCAGGCAAAGGTCTGCATGGTTTACAATCTGACTGAACCTTCTTATTCAGGGTATTATCTTTAGATATGTTTGATATTGGCTTCTGGGAATTGTCCCTTATTGGTATCGTCGCCTTACTGGTTATTGGGCCGGAGCGCCTCCCGGCTGTGGCTCGTACTGTGGGTAAATACGTCGGCAAGGCCAATCGTTTTATTTCCAATATCAAGGAAGATATTAATAAAGAGCTCAAAGACGAAGATCTCAAACGCATTCTGGCCGAGCAGCAAAAACTGGCTGAAGAATATAAAAATGCCGCCAGTGCCATGAACTCTGCCGTGGCTTCTGAAACTGAATCATTGCGTGAAACCGTACAGATGGATGATCTGCTGGAAATTCAGGAGCCTGATGAGAATAAACCAGCCAAAGGCAGCCCAAAACCCAGAGACAACGAAAACCATTCCGACAAGCAGACTGAAAGCGCTCACAGCACTGCAAGCTCAGAATCCACCCCGGACAAAACCTCTAAAGCTTCCTGACAACTTAAGCAGACTAAAAACAGAAGACCAGATACAAGAGACTAAACTTTTATTTTATGAGTACATCACAGGCCGATCAGGAACCACAATTGGAACATGAACAACCGTTTATGAGCCATTTAATTGAATTACGCGACAGGATTCTGCGTATTGTTGTGGTGGTTATTGCCATTTTTATGGTGCTGTTCTTTTTTGCCAACGACCTCTACCACATTGTATCAGCCCCCTTGCTGGCACAACTGCCTGAAGGCAGCACCATGATTGCCACCGGGGTGGCGGCGCCGTTTTTAACCCCGTTTAAGTTAAGTCTGGTCACTTCAATTTTTATTGCCATTCCCTTTATTTTTTATCAGTTCTGGTCCTTTGTGGCACCGGGCCTGTACCGCCATGAAAAACGGCTGGCTCTGCCCTTGCTGGTGTCCAGTATTTTCCTGTTTTATGCCGGTATTGTTTTTTCATTTTATATCGTTTTCCCCCTGATGTTTGCTTTTTTTACCGCCACCACACCGGAAGGCGTATCCATGATGACGGACATCAGTCAGTACCTCGATTTTGTCCTGAAAATGTTTTTTGCCTTTGGCCTGGCTTTTGAAGTCCCCATTGTCACTATTGTGCTGACCATTACCGGTGTAACCAATGCAGACAAGCTGGCAGAAAAGCGGCCTTATATTATTGTCGGCTCTTTTGTTGTCGGCATGCTGCTGACCCCGCCGGATATTATTTCCCAGACCTTATTAGCCATCCCTATCTGGCTGTTATTTGAACTGGGCGTGGTTTTTTCCCGCATGATCGGTAATAAAAAGGCAGAACAGGAAGCCCGGGAACAGGCGGATACCACTTCCGGTGCTACAGACTCTGCTGCAACAACAGCCGGTGCAGCAGGGGCTGGTGTGGCCGCAGCAACTGCCGCTGCTGCGGCTACTTCTTCTGAAGAAGCCACTGCCCAGACTCATACAGATACGGCATCTGAAGATATATCAGATAGTGAGGAATCCCGCTACCGCCCCATGACCGATGAGGAAATGGAAGCTGAACTGGATGCTATTGAGCGGGAAGAAGACGAGGATGAAGAAGGTCCTTAATCCTGTGTTTATAGCTACAACCTGATGGATCTGATTTCAGGTATTGCCTGTTCAGGCCCTACAATTAACAGCCCTGCCTGTTTGGCCGGCAGGGCAAGTACCATCAGGCCCTCTTCTCTGGCCTGATAACGTCCTTCTTCTGCCACTTTCATGCGCACCTGCGGGTTACGAAAAAACACTTTTTCTGTCACCGCATATTGAAACACCATCTGATCACCACTTCTGACTGCGTAGGCCATTGCCGGAGCACCTCCAATACTGGTTTTCCACCTGGCCAGTACTCGTGCATCCGGCCAGCTGGCCGGGGCATTAACGGCTACTTCATTATGGTGGTCAAACTGGCCGGACGTGCCTGCACTCTGGTATTCTGCCAGCACCTGGGCCACCATTGGAATCGTATGCTGATGGTCAAGTGGTTTTAGCTGCAATAGTAATACCAGCATCAGGGCAACCGCCCAGCCGCTTAATGTTATTATGGGCGTTATCTGAAAACGAGGCTTAAAGCCAGCAAACCATGCCCACCAGCCATCCTGCCCGGATCTTTTTCCCGCTATCGTGGTTGGCTGTTCCGATATTCTGTCCAGTTTCTGCTGCAAACGCTCAGGTAAGCGGGCGTATGCAATGTGATTCAGACGGTGGCTAAGCTGCTGCTGACGCTCAACATCGGTTCGGCAGGCCTGACAACCTGCAAGATGCACCTCTACAATGTATTTTTCTGTCTCGCTCAGGCTGTCATCCACATAACCCGCCAGTAAATCCTGAATTTCCAGGTGCAGGGCTTTTAAATTGCGCTTATCAGTCATTTATAGTCTCCCCTTCCTGTCCTTTTTTGTTTGTGGAAAACTCACCTGACTCTCTGAGCGGTTTAAATGTTTACTTAATAAACGCCTTCCACGTGACAAACGACTCATTATAGTACCCTCCGGAACATCCAGAATCCGGGATAACGCCTGATAACTCAGTCCTTCAATATCCCGTAATAAAATTACCTTACCAAAATCCTCCGGTAAAGACTGTATGGCTTGTATCAATTGCTGATCCGTCTGTTGCTGCAGCAATTGCTCAAAGGGTCCCTGGCAGGAACTTTGCTGTTCCTGCAAAAATATTTCCTCTGTTGAAATAACCGGGGCAAGTTGCTGTCTTCTGGCCTCTTTTCTTATATCATCCGCAATCACATGATCCAGGATTTTTAATAACCAGGCATACACCGCCTGATGATCAGTCAGATCATCAAAGTCCTGCCAGGCACGCATCAATGTTTCCTGCACCCAGTCCTCTGCCCTGGCCGAAGTCCGGGTTTGTCTCAGCGCCACATTATACAACCGCTCTCGCCACGGAGCCGTTACCTGTTGAAAGTTTTGCTGTCGTTGTTTTTTCCGTCTGAAAAAATTCATTGAGTCAATTTCTCATTTAACCTGACCAGTGTGCACCCTACAGGGCGTAACCAGGTCAAAATTTATTCCCTGATCACAGTGAAAACATTATTTTTTATTTTTACGGGAATAAAATCCGGCCTCCTGACGCCCTTTAACAATAATGTACTTTTAAACACATCTTTCACAATAACCAATGGACACAAAAAATGAAAAAAATTTCTTTTAAGTTGGCTTTTATCAGCACTGCTTTACTGACACTAAGCCACACTCTTTGGGCTGGTGATATTACCCAGGGTAAAACCAAAGCCGCCGCCTGTGCAGGCTGTCATGGACTCAATGGTATCGGATTAAGTGAAGAATTTCCCAATCTGGCAGGACAGAAACAGGCTTATATTATTAAACAACTCACCGCTTTTAAAAACGGCAGTCGAAAAGATCCGACTATGAATGCTATGGCGGCCACTTTATCCAATGATGATATAGCAGATCTGGCGGCTTATTTTTCCAGCCTAAAAATAAGTACTGCTCAGGCTTCTGTTGCAGACAAGTCCAGAACAGGCAAAGCCAGTCCTCGGGAGTTTCCTGAAAATGTCTATATTTCCATGAAAAAAAGTGCCACCATTGAAACGTTTCCACAGCAACAAAGCTGGCCAGGTGGCCCCAATATGCTTTATACCGCTATAACTCCCAATAAAAAAATGCTCTTATCTACCAGCCCTTCCAGTAATACTGTCTATATCTTTAATACCCAAAACGGTAGGCAGTTGGCCATTTTAAAAACCGGTAAAGCCCCTAAAGGTGTTAAAGTCTCCCCTGATGGTAAACAGGCCTATATCAGTAATCAGGGGTCTGCCGATATTACAGTCATTAACCTGAAAACGCTCAGAGTCAGCCATACCATAAAAACAAAAAAAGGCCCTCATAATGTCCGCTTTACCAAAGACGGCAAACTGGCCTATGTGACTTTACAGGGTGGTGACGGCCTTGGTGTTATTGATACACAGAAACAAAAATTGATCCGGGTCATCCCAGTTCCGGGTATTACTGGCCCCCACAATCTGGATTTATCGGCTGATGAGCAAACCGCTTTTGTCCGGGATTTTGTCCATCATGTCGCTGTTGTCGATTTAATAACAGGAAAGGTAAATAAAATTATTACCGTCGGCAATGGTCACGGTGGTATTGATGTTTTTCCTAATGGTCAATACGCTGCTACAGCCGCTATTGGGGATGATTATATCAGTGTCATTGACACCCAAACTCTGGAATCCAGAGACATAAAAGTGGGTTCTGCCTCACACGGTATTCGAGCCAGCAAGAACAGTCAGTGGCTTTATGTTACTTTGCCTAAAAAAAATGAAATTGCTGTGATTAATACCAGCACAATGGCAGTAGAAGCCAGAGTGCCCAGTGGTGAATTCCCATTCTGGATTGCACTCCCCGGGAACCCTTAAACCTAAATCATTTCTTTTTTCTGATAACCTGGAACGCCACCCTTTCAAAAGAATCGGTGGCTTCCAGAATTTTTTCTATCCTGATTTCGTTTAATTTCTGGTTATGCCAGATTTTAAGCGTGCTGCCAATATCATAAATTCCGGCTGGGACAATTAAATGCAGCTTATCTTTTTTGTCCCGGGTATCATTTTCTGAAATCAGGAAAGCCCGGTTATATTTTCCCCCTGCTCCGACACCCTCTTCAGCTTTAACTGCAACTGCTCTGGAATGTACAGCTATCAGGTGAATACCAATAGCCATACCTTTATGAGGATTAATGCGCAGCCATTTGACACTGGCCAGACAATAGGCTTTTTCAACAGCCAGACGATAAGCCACCAGCATGCCCACAGCAATGGGCATTTCTATATCATTACGACCAACCAGCAACATACCGTGTTTACTTTCATTGCGCTGCTTCCAGACCTGCTCCTGCATATTCTCATTAAACTGCTGCTGCGACTCAAAAATATTGGCTCTAACTACTGATGTGGCATAAATCTGTTCCCATTCATCACCCACCACTTTTTCTTCTTCCATAAACGGATTGATGGACTGTAACTCCCCCATTGGATTCTTTTTATTCAGCAGGCGTTCTTCTTCGAGAAGGTTAATCAGATTAATTTCAGAGTCATCGGTTTCTTTTTCCTGAACCGCTGCCAGTTTTTTTTCCTGCCA
The DNA here is from genome assembly GCA_027076245.1 of Gammaproteobacteria bacterium. Lineage (GTDB taxonomy): Bacteria > Pseudomonadota > Gammaproteobacteria > GRL18 > GRL18 > JANELJ01. The sequence goes on along the minus strand of JALTKC010000567.1, from coordinate 3,259 downwards.
CTGATGAATTTCCCGCTGCGGATCAAAGGGCTTGCGATGATTAATAAAGTGATGACAGGCCGTCAGTCCGGACACCAGCCGGATCTCATTACCGGAAAGCACTCGCTCCTCAGCTCTTTCTTTATACACTTTCAGCTCATCTCTGATCCGCTGCAGCATTTCATAGTGAATACGGGACTGGTAATTAAGAGCCTTCTGCTGTTTATCCTGATCAATTCGCTGCAGATATTCATCAATAAACAGGCGTAACGGCTCCATATCAATAATACGGCCTTCATAGTCCTGTCCGGGTTTTACCTTATCTTTATCCGGATCAAAACAGTGAGGTGGCCAATCCGATAATAAATCCACCACATGATGATGCTCCGGGTTTTGTCCTGCAAAGCTTTTTAAATGACTATGCTCTACCCATTTATCCAGCAGGACATGTATTTTTCTGGATTCCAGACGCATTAGCCGGTAAGGATCCAGCAGCTTCAGGATAACGATTTTAAGGTAAGTATTTTTAATTGACTGCCTGGAAGGCATGACTTCATTCTGGGCACCAATGCGTTCTGCCAACAGATAAAGCTGGTTCAGCTCCTGCCAGATATAGGGAGGTTCAGAAAGATAGAATTCATAGCGTTCCACCAGCAGGCGGCTAAGGTATTCCAAGGCCATAAACAATGCCTCTGGCAGGATATTGCCCAGATACTGATTCAGATAATCTTTGTTATTAGTGATGTCATTAACAACAATCTGGTAGGCCACTGAACTTTCCAGCAGCAGATGCTGCATAATATCAATTAGGGACTGATATTCTTCTGCCACAGGAAAAGAAACCAGCTCAGTTTTTCTGTACAGGTACTCCAGTTCCTTGTGAATTTCCTTATCCATAATTTTCATCAGGGTGACCCGCAAATCGGGATCGCATTGAACCCGGTTTAATTCAGTCAGAGTTTTTAACAAACCGGCTCTGTCTGATGGATCACGCTTATTTAACCAGTTTTGAATTGACAGTACTTCCGGCAAAATACCTTGATAGTCGTCCGTAATAACTTCCTGTTTAGGCAACCTCAGACCTGGATGGAACATGCTTATGAGTATCCTTTTATATTTTTTATCCAAGACGCTTCTTATTTGTAAAGTATAGAAAATACTGACTGTTTTTCATACTTATAATAAGCACAAGTATAGTACCAACTCTTAAATAATTTCACCCAGAAAAGCCCCCAGTTTCATATCCGCACTGAGGATATGCCCGGTCAGCCAGTGTTCAAGAAAACGGATGTCTTCATCCGATAGCCTACCCGCAGCCCGAAATCTTTTCTGTAAGTCTCTGACACTGTCAATCAGGGCTTCATGATCCGCCTTGTGTTCAGCATAGTCTGCATAATTATGTTTAATCATCAGACGCTCTTCATGCCTAAAATGCCAGACCGTACAACTGATCAGTTCTTCCAGAACCGCTTCGATATAAATCAGGCTGTCATTTTCTGCAACCGCATGGCTGAGTATATTAAACAACTCAATCAACCGCCGATGATCATCATCAATCTCATCCACCTGAACACTTAATGATTCATCCCAGATTAAATCTTTCATAGACACCGCTCCTGAATAGTAGGTTTAACAGTTTATAGAATATATCCTATCACTAATACCCATTTTTGTTTATAAAATCGATACTTTTATATATTAGCCATTCAAAGTGTCATCTATAGAGAAGAATGCCTATCGAAAAATAAGTCCCGGATAGGCAGGCAGGAAAGACGGCCACTTTATAGTAACCTGTTATCATAAGCTGGCCATTGTGGCCACTTTATGGTCGCATGACTATAGATTATTTTATAAAGATAAAATGGTGGGCCTGGACAGACTCGAACTGTCGACCTGCCGATTATGAGTCGGATGCTCTAACCAACTGAGCTACAGGCCCTTATAGAGGGTGTCGGTGTAAACCGAGGGATTGAGAAGCTAGGTATTATATCGGGTAATGGTGATTATGACTAGCTTCTCGGGGTAGAAAAGGGACGGATTTTTTAGTCCTCGCGCATAAAGCTGCGTAGCATTTCTGAACGGGTTGGGTGGCGCAGTTTGCGTAAAGCCTTGGCTTCAATCTGTCGGATACGTTCCCGAGTCACATCAAACTGTTTACCCACTTCTTCCAGAGTATGATCGGTATTCATGTCGATACCAAAGCGCATTCTCAGGACCTTGGATTCTCTGGCAGTTAAGCCCTCCAGAATGGAACGGGTCGCATTTTTCAGACCGGTGGTATTGGCCGTTTCTGCAGGCGACTGTATGTTCTGATCTTCAATAAAATCACCCAGATGCGAATCTTCATCATCCCCAATGGGGGTTTCCATGGAGATGGGTTCCTTGGCAATTTTAAGTACTTTACGTACCTTGTCTTCCGGCATTTCCATTTTCTCGGCCAGTTCTTCAGGCGTGGCTTCACGGCCTTTTTCCTGTAATAACTGGCGGGAAACACGATTGAGTTTATTAATGGTTTCAATCATGTGGACTGGAATACGGATAGTACGGGCCTGATCCGCAATGGAACGGGTTATGGCCTGACGGATCCACCAGGTCGCATAGGTTGAAAACTTGTAGCCGCGTCGGTACTCAAATTTGTCTACGGCTTTCATCAGACCAATATTGCCTTCCTGAATTAAGTCCAGGAACTGCAGGCCTCGGTTGGTGTATTTTTTGGCAATGGAAATAACCAGACGCAGGTTAGCTTCCACCATTTCTTTTTTAGCGCGACGAGCTTTAGCTTCACCAATGGACATCTGACGGTTAATATCTTTTAAACCGGAAATGCTCATACGGCATTCTTTTTCTATGGCTACCAGTTTACGCTGGGCTTTACGGATTTCATCCGCATGTTCTTTAAGTACTTCTGAATAAGGTTCATCCGCTTCAATGTGCTTATCCAGCCAGGTCAGATCGGTTTCGTTATAGGGAAACGAAGTAATAAATTCTTTTCTGGGCATGTGAGCTTTTTCTACACAGGCCGTCAGAATTACTTTTTCGTGCTGACGAATACGCTCAATCAGTGAACGCAGACCAGAAATCATACGTTCATTCAGTTTGTGGGTACGCTTAAGCTTCATAAAGGCATCTGCCATTTCAGCACGCAGTGCTTTACACTTGTCGGTATCGTAGTCGTCCTTGTCGCCTTCGTTTTTACCTGCTTCTTCACACAGGAGCTTTTTGTTCAGTTCACGAATGTATTCAAAATGTTCCTGAACCATTTCCATATCAGGGCCATCAG
>JALTKC010000566.1 GCA_027076245.1 Gammaproteobacteria bacterium | reverse complement strand
GTCTGCCAACCATCTTCTACCGTCGCTTCCTGAAAGGGGGCTTTAAGTGGAAACAGGCGGATAAACCAGTCTGGCACATTATCAATTATTATGTCCTGGCGCTTATCAAATAATACTTTACCGTCAATATCTTTAATTTCAATTTCAGTATAATAACCGCTGTCAAACATGGCATTGGTATAAACTTCCAGGCTGGCCAGATCCCTGTCCTTGATTTCGGCAGTTAAGGCGATCCCCAGTGAAGTGGCGGCATCCTGAGCATGAGAAGCCAGCTGCTCTCTCAGATAATCCCGTGCATTGCCTATGCCGACATAGAATGTACTGCTGAACAGGATAATAAGAATAATAAAGAAAATAATAATTATCTGTTTAAATAGTGTCATAACAATATAGTCCTACAATACATCCTTAAAGAAGTTCTTTCTGCATTCGTTTTTTCAGGTCGGTCCATAAGCGGATCCGGCTGCTGCTGCCCACTTTTTTACCCAGTTTTTTCTTGCTCTGCAGCCACATACCTTCACCATTAAAACTGTAGATGGGTTTTAGATCAGTGCGCTGATTGGCTGGCAGAATTTTTTTATTGATATTGTCCAGTACCAGAGGGACTTCATGACGGTTTCTGGAGTAAGTCAGTACCATGTGCGCCTGGTTGTATTTAAGTGCTTTAACATAGGTCAGTCTTAAGCGCTCAACAGGAACACCCAGTGAGATCAGGGTAAAATACTTGATAATGGTAAAATCTTCGCAGTCACCGGCGGCTTTTACCAGGGTTTCTACGGGTGTGGCCCAGTAGTCTTTCTGTTTCCATAATTAAATGTCGGAAATCCATAATAACTGCTGGTTAAAAAAATCATTGGTCAGTTTTAATTTTTCCTGCTCAGATTTGTGCTGGCTTTCTTCAACAAAGGTTTTCCAGCGTGACAGGCGTTCAGCGACTTCGGTTCCGTGCTGATGTTCGATTTGCTGACGCTTTTTTTCAGAAAAAAGCAGGTATTCGTCTTCTGCCAGGGCCAGGCTTAAAACTACAATTAAAAGAATAAAAACAAGGACAATGCCCGGGTGTCTGCTCATAATATAAAATTAGCAGAGAAGTGGTCTTCTGGCAAATTGACAGGAGAATATTTTCAAATGGATACAAATGAGGAACCGGGCAGCTTAGCAGGTGCAGGGCAGGCTAATACAGACAATCAGACCGGGGTTGTTATCTTTGAATTCTATCCTGCCTTTATGCAGTCGAATAATAGCAGCCACCAGGCTTAAACCCAGGCCGTTGCCCTGTTTATCGCGGTGTTTCTCAAGACGGTAAAAGGGTTCCAGAACCTTCTTTCTTTCTGCTGCGGGAATGCCCTTGCCGGTATCAGCGATAGTAATGACCATCTCAGGTGGTTTTCGGTTCATTTCACATTGATATTCCATCCTGACTTCTCCATGTTCCGGTGTGTATTTAATGGCGTTATCCAGTATGTTTGTAAAAACCTGAAAAATCATGCCCTTATCAGCATAAATGGTGTTGTATTCAGAATTGTCGGAGGTACCTGTATAAATCAGCTTAAGGTCTTTTTCTTCTGCCAGCGGTTCGTAAAATTCCACCACATCATTGAGTAACTGATCAATATTAATCTGGGTAAATGAACCTTTCTGTGCACCGCTTTCCAGTTTATTAATACGCAGCATGGCATTAAAGGTAGTGAGGAGGTTGTCGGTTTCCAGCAACGCCTGGGAAATGCCCTCAGAAGTTTCGGCACTGCAGTTTTGCTGAATGGCCTCAAGGCGACTGCGCAGACGGGTTAAAGGGGTTCTCAGATCATGCGCAATATTATTGGAAATATTCTGAATGCCCTGCATCAGTTTATGGGTCTGATCCAGCATTTCATTGATATTGCGGGCCAGCAGATCATAATCATCGTCAGTACCTCGTAAGGGAATGCGCAGGTTCAGGTTGCCGTCACTGATCAGGTTAATGGTTTCATTAATAAGGTTAATTTTTTTAATAGTGCTGATACTGATAATAAAACCGCCAATGGCGCCCAGTAACAGGGTGATAGCGATACCGGTGATCAGGGAGTTAAAAATCATATGCTCCTGTTTGTGAGCAGATTCTATATCCAGACCATTGATAAGCATAAGGTTGCCTGGCAGCGGCATTAATAATAGCCGGGCAGAATGGCTTTTCTGTTGCGGGTTATCAGTTAAGCCGTCCAGTAGAATAATATGCCAGCCGGGTTTTTCCAGTTCAGGAATTTGGATTAAGTTACCCGCCAGTATG
>JALTKC010000565.1 GCA_027076245.1 Gammaproteobacteria bacterium | reverse complement strand
AGCGGCAGAACAGCCAGCTTTGAGACAGAGGCCATGGTAACACTCATCAGCACCAGGTTCAGGTTTTCATAGGGGAAGTTAAAATATTCCCGGATAAAGTGTTTTTCATCTTCACTAATGGTTTCCAGCCAGGACAGTGTGGTATCGTTATCATGGGTCCCGGTATAAACCACACTGTTTATCTGATGGTTGTGAGGCAGGTAAGGGTTACCTGGCTCACCGGAGAAGGCAAACTGCATAATTTTCATACCTGGGAGGTTAAACTGTTCGCGCAGTGCTTCAACTTCTTCAGTAATAATGCCCAGATCTTCTGCTACCAGTGACAGTTCTGGATAGGCCTCATACAGTGCCGCAAGCAATTGCTCTCCGGGTGCTTTAACCCAGTGACCATTTATGGCGGTTTCTTCGTGTGCTGGTATCTCCCAACAGGCTTCAAAACCCCGGAAATGATCGATACGAATCACATCAAACAATAACTGCTGGGTCTCTATCCGTTCTTTCCACCAGCTGAAACCGGAGTCTGCCATAGTCTCCCACTGGTAATGAGGATTACCCCAGCGCTGCCCCGTTTCAGAAAAATAATCCGGCGGTACGCCGGCGACAACTTCCGATTCACCCTGTTCATCCAGTTTAAAAAACTGACGTTGCGCCCAGACATCAGCACTGTCATGGGCCACAAAAATGGGCAAATCACCAAACAGGTAAATACCTTTACTATTAGCGTATTCTTTCAGAGCCAGCCATTGAGAGAAAAACAGATATTGTTCAAACTGGTGAAAAAATATTTCATATTTCAGTCGCTCCTGTGCCTTGTTCAGGGCTTTCTTTTTACGTTTTTTTAGCGGCTCCGGCCAGTCAACCCAGCTTTTATTATGGTTTTCCTTTTTCAGGGCACTGTACAGAGCATAATCATCCAGCCAGAACGCCTGCTCTTTAATGAACTGTTTAAACTTGCGGCACTCTTCATTTTCTTCCTGTTCTTCAGACAGACGTCTAAAGGTGTTAAAAGCAATTAAAATGCATTTGGAACGCCCCAGCACATCGGCAAAACAGTTGTGCAGATCCTGTTCATCCAGCCAGCCTTTATCCACCAGCCACTGCAGGTCAATCATGGCGGGATTGCCGGCATGTACGGACTGTGACTGATAGGGTGAACCGTCACCATGAGTTGGCCCAAGAGGCAGTGTCTGCCAGACAGAGTAACCGGCATCCTTAAGAAAATCCACAAAGCGGTAAGCATCAGCCCCCAGCACCCCGGAGCCGTATGGACCGGGCAGTGAGGTAGGATGCAATAAAATACCGGCACGCCGTTTATCCAGTGGCACACCACGATTATAACGTCTGGTCATAATTATTCCTGTCCTGGCCGCATAGTACCACCGGCGGCCGGTGATCCACTACCATAGGTAAAGACCTGGGTAAGATAGCTTGGCGGCAGTACCCCGAGATATTGATATAAAATGGACAGGTTAAGACGAAACAGAGATTCAAAACTGCTCACTGAATCCGCTGGATTGTAATCACCAAACCACCAGAACCAGTCGGACCCTTCACAGACGGCCAACTGCTGTTCAGCGCGGGCCAGCTGACCGTGATCCAGTTCGCCTTTGGCCACCACTTCATCAAAACATTGTTTGGCTTCTATAAGCATATCCCAGCCCCGATTTTTGGCCTGGTCACCTATCCAGGTGGAAAATGAGCCATAAACCCAACTGCCTGCCACCAGGGACGGCAGCATGGTGGTTTCTGCATGGCTATTGACACATTCAGCAAAAGTGGTCAGGTCAAAGCGCGGGTGTTCTGCCAGCCGCTGGTATAGGGCCGTCAGGAAGTAATAGCCGTTTTCAGGGTAATATTCCCAGGCGTTTTCACCGTCAAGAATAATAGAAACCACCCGACCAGATTGATTGTCCCGATTGTGCAGAATGGTTTCCATGTGTTCAATCAGATTATTAACGGCATCATCCGCATGCCACTTGGAATAGGTAAAGCCAATCAGATCGGACAAACCATCATCGCGGAAGAAACAGTTGATCAGTCCATCTTTATCGGCTAGCTTTTCCTCTTCGTCTTTATCCTTATGCTGTACGGTATAGCCACGATGCACACCGATATTATTGTACACATCATCAATCATACCGGCCTGGCTTAAACTATTATTCAGAACGCTGCCGCCGGTTGCCACCCATTTAAAACCATATTCTGAGAGCACTTCCAGAGTTTCATTACTGACCGCCCCTTCCGACGGCCAGCAGCCCACCGGCCTGAA
>JALTKC010000564.1 GCA_027076245.1 Gammaproteobacteria bacterium | reverse complement strand
AAATAATCACCCCGATACTATGGTCGTAATGGGCATGATGAAAGGCTTCAATCATTTCACTGACGGTTTCAGGCCGAAAGGCATTGCGTACCTGCGGTCGGTTAATGGTAATTTTGGCAATACCGACACTGTCACCTGTGCCGTGCTCATAGAGTATATCGGTAAAATTAAAGTGGCTAACGGTATTCCAGCTCATACTTATTATCCGGTTTGTGATGCTTAAATTTGCCTGTGGCATTTTACACTAGTTTGAGCGTCGATAATAACTTCTATAAGCGTGAATCCATTTTGCCTGAAGGTTTCTGCCATCTGCTCTAATTCTGATACCTGAGTGATACGGATATATTTGAGCTGATATAAGTTTGCACAATACCTGAACTCCAGCCCAGTATCCGTTTGCCATAACTTTTCAAATTCATTGAGCTGACGGGGCGGCAGATAATTAAAAATGCCGCCCCCATGGTTATTGAGCAGGATAACAGTGCCATTACAGCCCTGTTTCTGAAGCTGTCTGAGCATAAGCAGAGCGTTCATATCATGAAAAAAACTGAGATCACCCAGCACGGCTACACCATAGTGTTTGGGGTGAGCAGCCAACAGCCCTGCAAAAGTGGAAATATTACCATCAATACCGCTGGCTCCCCGGTTGGCATAGAGTCTGAGGTTTTTAGCATGGCTGTTAGTGTGGCTGATAAAGGTATCAAAATCCCGAATAGCCATAGAATTACCACTGAATATTAATGACTGGTCCGGAATAGTCTGCAGCAGGGTATTGATGACATGGCCTTCAAATATATCCTCAGTATTTAAGGCGCGGTTAATTCTAATTTCTGCCTGCTGTTCTGCATCCTGCCATTGCGTGAGCCAGCGCTGGTCTGGATTCTGGTTAACTACAGGCAGCAAAGCCTGACAGAATTCCTCAGGCAGACTATTGATCAGTTGTTTATGAGTATGCAGAGGATCGAGACAATCGCCATAGGAACTGACGATGATCCGTTGACAGTTCTGCTGTTGTAGATATTGCTGCAGTTTTTTAGACAGAGGAAACTGGCCGAGGTGAATAATCCATTGAGGTGTCTGCCCGTTAAAATCCGCTTTATCCAGAAAGGTATCGTAATTTATCAGCAACAGTCGGCTGCGCTTTGCAGTCAGTCGTAATCCTGATAGTGGGTCTGTCAGTACCGGACACTTCAGTTGCTCAGCAAGGGAGATAAGAACCGGTGGTAACCTGTCCTGTTCTGCAGTAGTTAACCGGCCGCAGATGATTAAGCCAGGCTGGTTTGTGAGTAGTGACTGAATTGCTTGCTGTTGGTCATGACTGAGGGATTGAGGTTCTGTTGCTTCAGGATAAGCAGATTGTTCTAATGCTAAAATATCCTGTCCCAGTTGTGCAATAATATTATTTAATGACTCAGTATCCGTTTCCTGAGGCAGCAGGGGTTCTCGTAAAGGGATATTAATATGTACCGGCCCTGGTTTATTAGACAGGCATTTACTATAGGCATAATTGGAGATCTGTTTGAGATAGCCATTATCCAGAAACTTCTTTTGCGGATGTTCCAGGGGAATAAATTCCCGCACATTAGAACCAAATAACATAGTTTGATTAATGGTCTGGTTAGCCCCGCAGTTTTGCAGTTCATCAGGTCGATCTGCTGAAAGCATGATCAGTGATGTATAGGAATAACTGGCTTCAATAACAGCAGGCAGCCAGTTGGCTACCGCAGTACCGGAAGTGCAGATCAGCAGTACCGGATGCTGTCCAGCCTGAGACAGACCCAGGGCAAAAAAAGCGGCACTGCGTTCATCAATGTCAATCCAGGTTTTTATTGCGGGATGTTTTTCACACGCCAGGGCCAGAGGGGTCGAGCGGGAGCCCGGTGATATGACGGCCTGACTGATATTATGCCGGCTAAAATAGTGGATGAGACTGAAGGCCCACTGGTAATTTAAGGTACCGGTCTGTTCGTTCAACTTATAACATCTCCAGAATGGTCTGCATTTTTAATTCGGTTTCCTGCCACTCTATATCGGGGTCTGATTCCCTGATCAGTCCTGCGCCAGCATATAAATGGGCCTGTTCACTATTGAGCAGGGCACATCTTAACATGACGGAAAGTTCACCGTTCATCTGGCCGTCAAGCCAGCCAAAAGCACCGGAATACCAGCCTCGTTGATAGCCTTCATGGGCTAATAACCACTGTTGTGCCTGCAGTGCCGGGAAACCGGCAATGGCGGGAGTAGGGTGCAGAGCATTAATAGTATCAAATATATCAT
>JALTKC010000563.1 GCA_027076245.1 Gammaproteobacteria bacterium | reverse complement strand
ACGGCCTTTTCAGCTCTGGCTGCCTGTCTGAACAATCTGGGACCAGGCCTGGGGGATGTCGGTGCCAATTATCAGGGGATTAATGACTTTTCCAAATGGGTACTGTGTTTTGCCATGCTGCTGGGACGGCTGGAAATTTTTACTCTGCTGGTTATTCTTACCCCTTCTTTCTGGAGACGCTAATGACAGAAGCCAGAAACAAATGGAATGAACGCTATCAGAAAATGCTTGTGCCGAATCAGGTCATTGATGTTCTGGAGTTGAACCAGCATCTGCTCAGCGGTCAGGGCAGGTCACTGGATCTGGCCTGCGGTCTGGGCGGTAATGCCCTGCGTCTGGCAGAACTGGGTTATGACAGTTATGCCTGGGATATCTCTGATGCAGCCATTGAAAAGGTCAGGGAGTTTGCCCGTGAGCGTCAGTTAACGGTTCATGCACGGCAATGTGATGTCAGTGATGCACTTCTGGAAGCGGAAAGTTTTGATGTTATTCTGGTCAGCCGTTTTCTGGTGCGCGATCTGGTGCCTGTTTTAATTGAGGCCTTAAAGCCCGGCGGTCTGATTTTTTATCAGACCTTTACCCGTGAAGTATTGCCGGAACTTAATGAACAGGAATCCGGGCCTAAAAACCCCCAGTATCGTTTAGAAGTCAATGAACTGCAGCGGTTGTTTACACCGTTGATCCTGCGTTATTATCGGGAAGAAGGCTTATTGGGTGACACCCGTAAGGGCATTAGAAATGAGGCCATGCTGGTTGCCCAGAAATCCCGCTAACTTATAAGGTTGTGGTTTTGGGCGGCTCCTGAATATCGGCCCTGGGTGGTGCGCCCTGGTTCTGCTGTTCCAGCTCTTTCTGCATTTCTCTGTCTAGTTCCTGATTGAGTTCCTGCATGGACTTTTCCATTTCCTCCAGTTCTTTTTTCATGGACTCGCCCATTATCTGTACGCTCTTATCAATGGTTTCGCGCATGGTTTTAGAGAACTGTTCCAGTGCAGACTGCAGTTCAGTGCCCAGCATGGAATCACGGGTCTGGTTAAAGTCCACCAGCCAGTGTCCCTTCTGATTAACGAGAATGGTTCTTAAGGCAGTACGCCGGGCTTTATTCTGATCGCTTTGATGTTGTACCAGCTGGGTTAATATTTCAGCCCGTTGTGCAGAAATACTCTGCTCGCCCAGTTCGACATAATCTTTGCTGCTTTGCAGAATAATTTTAAAATTATCCCGACTGTCCGGAGTCAGGTATTGTTTGGCGGTATCAATATCACCGGCCAGAGCAGCATGCCAGAATGCTTCAGCCACAGCCATTGGGGTTTTGGGTTTGGGCGGTGTGCAGGCCAGCAACAGGGCGCCAAGCAGTACGATTATGCTCAGTTGAAACTGTCTTTTTGGATACAGCATTTAAAATCTCATTCAATATTTAAGGAAAAAGTAACCGGCCCGTCATTGAGTAAAGACACCTGCATATCCGCACCAAACTTGCCTGCCTGAATATGAGAATACTGTTTTTGTGCCTCACTCAGCAGGTATTTAAACAGCTTTTCGGCCTCTGCCGGAGGCTTGGCACAGCTGAAACTGGGACGCATACCTTTGCGGGTATCGGCCGCCAGGGTAAACTGCGGAACTAATAAAAAACCGCCCTGAATATCCCTGACACTGAGATTCATTTTATCATCATCATCGGCAAAAATGCGATAATTAAGCAGTTTATGCAGCAATTTGTCAGCCTGTATGGTCTGGTCGTCCTTCTGCATACCAATCAGAGCCAGCAGCCCCTGCTCAATCTGACCGATAATCTGACCGCCCACCTCGACTTTTGCCCAGCGAACTCGTTGAATAAGACCAATCATGGATAGTTATAAACTCATGGATAGTCGTAAACCAATGGATAGTCGTAAACTCATGGATGGTTACGAAGCACTCTGGCTGCGAATGGCAGTCACATTATTGGGTATTTTCTGCTCCTGGATAACCACCGGCATGGGGCTGTTAACCGTCGTGAGCATTTTATTAATATCCACCAGGTACTTCTGCAGAACCTTGGCTTCTTTTTTCAGGGACATGACTTTTTCACTGATACTGTCTCGGGACTGCCCGGCTTTTTTCAGTTGATCCAGACGAGCCTGCAGTTCTTTTTTATGGGCCTTGACATGACGTATCAGCGGGGTCAGGGCACGGCGGCCCCAGTCGTCAGCATCTTTATTCAACTGATAATAAATATTGCGTGCCCGGCTGACCAGAGAAATAAAAAATTTCTTAATAACAAAACTCTGCTCGGTCATGGTGGA
>JALTKC010000562.1 GCA_027076245.1 Gammaproteobacteria bacterium | reverse complement strand
GTTACAAGAAAAAATCATTAAATTTATATGTATATCTGTAAATCTGGACTCGTAGTATTGGCTGGTAGAATGGCTTTTCTGAAGTTTCGGCAGCATGGACGCTGCCGAAAAGCCCCCATGGAAGGGGTCACGGCGTCTTCAGAAAAGCCATTCTACCAGCCAATACGGTCGTGTTTATAGCACCGTATTACAAACCCGCCGAATCCCTTAATGCCGCTGCCTTATCCGTCTGCTCCCAGCTAAACTCAGGCTCTTCACGGCCGAAATGACCATAGGCTGCTGTGGCACGATAAATTGGACGTAACAGATCCAGCATTTTAACCAGACCACCGGCCCGTAAATCAAAATGCTCATTAATTAATTCCACCAGACGGGAATCATCCACTTTACCGGTACCAAAGGTTTCTACTGAAATAGAAGTAGGCTGAGAAACCCCGATAGCATAGGATACCTGAATTTCACAGCGATCTGCCAGGCCGGCAGCCACAATATTTTTGGCTACATAACGTCCGGCATAAGCTGCACTGCGGTCAACCTTGGAGGGATCCTTGCCGGAAAAAGCACCGCCGCCGTGGCGAGCCATGCCACCGTAGGTATCCACAATAATTTTACGGCCAGTTAGACCGCAGTCGCCCACGGGACCGCCGATAACAAAACGGCCGGTTGGGTTAATATGATATTTAGTGTCTTTATCAAGCCATTTTTCCGGCAGTACAGGTTTAATAATTTCATCCATAACTGCTTCGCGCAGAGTATCGGTGTTGATGTCATCAGAATGCTGGGTGGAAAGTACCACAGCGTCAATCCCGACCGGCTGGCCGTTTTCATAACGGAAAGTGACCTGGCTCTTGGCGTCAGGTCTCAGCCAGTCCAGCAGGCCGCTTTTTCTGACATGAGCCTGGCGCTTAACCAGTTGGTGGGCATAAGTAATGGGTGCCGGCATTAAAACCTCTGTTTCATTGCTGGCATAACCGAACATCAGTCCCTGATCTCCGGCACCCTGCTCATGATCATCTGATTCATCCACACCCATGGCAATATCAGCTGACTGCTTGTCAATAGAAGTCAGTACCGCACAGGATTCATAGTCAAAGCCCATATCGGAATGGTTATAACCAATTTCCTTAATGGTTTCACGGACAATGGACTGCATGTCCACATAGGAAGAAGTAGTAATCTCACCGGAAAGGATTACCATGCCGGTATTAATCATGGTTTCACAGGCCACACGGGCCCCGGCATCTTCGCTTAAGATAGTATCAAGGATGGCATCTGAAATTTGATCGGCTACTTTATCGGGATGGCCCTCAGAAACAGACTCAGAGGTAAACAGGTGGTTATTGGTCATATTCGAAATTTCCTTTAACAAATAAGCTTAATTACTGGCATCTTTACTTTGATTTTGCACCTGAATGGTGTTTTTTTGTGGCTTATAAAGACAATCATAAGGTGTTGTATAATAATTAATCGTCTAAGTGTAAGGCTTATTTCATAAACTTTAAATAAATTTAATAAAATAGTAGGATAAATTGAATTTATTTCATAGTTTTTAGTAATCCCCTAAAACCTAAACCAACCAAGGAGCTCTAATGGTCAGTCTGGAAACCCCGGTATGTGAATTTGGTAAAGATGTAATTGAGTTTGCCCTGCCTGATGTGGATGGAAAAATATGGACTACGCAGGAGTGTGCCGGAGAAAAAGGCCTGCTGGTTATGTTTATCTGTAACCACTGCCCCTATGTCAAGGCAATACGAGAGCGTCTGGTGCGTGATACCCGGGAATTAAAGGCGCTGGGTATAAACAGTGTTGCGATTATGTCCAATGATCCTTCCCGGTATGAAGAAGATTCACCGGAAAATATGAAAAAAGTAGCACAGGAATATGATTTTCCTTTTCCTTATTTACTGGACGCCACTCAGACCGTCGCCAAACAGTATGGGGCCGTCTGTACGCCTGACTTTTTTGGTTATAATAAAGACATGAAACTGCAGTATCGCGGACGTCTGGATGCATCACGCAAAGAGACTGCGCCAGAAGATGTAAAACGGGATCTGTTTGATGCCATGAAACAGGTGGCTCAGACTGGCCATGGTCCTAAGGAACAGATCCCCAGTATGGGTTGCTCAATCAAGTGGATTGATTGATATTTATCAAGCTGTGATAAACTTATCCTGATAGCAGAAAACAGTTAAACCGTATGTACAGAAAATAACTGACCTATTGGTAACTAATTGAAATGTAAAGACTCTCTGCAGTGCAATCATAGCCTTTTCTAATGGTTAGTAT
>JALTKC010000561.1 GCA_027076245.1 Gammaproteobacteria bacterium | reverse complement strand
TTACCATACTAAGTGACAGACTTGACAGAGCCAATCACAGGGTTAATGACCTGTTTGCCTGGGGTTTAAAAGTGCATGATATTGATAAACACTTGTAGGAATTTTACGACTATATATAATTAAGTTTTGTCGATATAATTCAATAAATTAAATTAACACTACTGACGTCTTGTCTGACGACTCGTATTGGGGAGATGGAAAATGCAAATTAACAGTAAACTGGTCACTATAGCGCTTGTTGCTATGGTATTTATTCTTAACGGCTGTAGTAATCCGGTTTATCCTCCTTTGCCACCCAGCCAGCCTATCGCCCCGTTTACCACCGATTATGAGCAATATAAATATATTGTCGGTCCTGGAGACAGCCTTAATATCTTTGTTTGGAGAAACCCGGAAGTATCCACCAGTGTCACAGTCAGGCCTGACGGTTATATTACCGCTCCATTAGTGGAAGATCTCAAGGTCAGTGAAAAAACACCCACAGAAATTGCTCGTCATTATGAAAAAGTACTTGGCGAATATATTAAAGATCCCATTGTCAGTGTAACCGTTGGAGGTTTTGTCGGACCTTATCGTGAACAGGTGCGGGTCATTGGAGAAGCGGCTGAACCTCAGGCCTTACCTTATAAAGAGCACATGACATTGCTGGATCTGATGATTGCTGTCGGTGGTTTAACTGAATTTGCCGATGGTGATAAAGCCATCCTCACCCGTGTAATCGAAGACCATAATGAGCAATATACAGTCCGAATTGAATCATTGATTCAGGACGGTGACCTGTCTGCTAATGTGAATATCCTTCCAGGTGATATCCTGATCATACCAGAAGCCTGGTTCTAATTTTTTAAGTTAAGGAAACACATACGTGCAGGAAATCATAGAGCAGCTGCTGGGCTATCTCAAAGGGATTTGGAATAAGCGCTGGTATGCGATGGCTATTGCCTGGCTTATTTGTCTGGCAGGCTGGGGATACATCTATAAGATGCCCGATCAGTTCCAGTCTACCGGCAAATTATACATTGATACCCAATCCTTATTGCGCCCCTTATTGCGTGGTCTGGCCATTGAAACCAATGTAGAACAGCAGATCCGTCTAATGGTAAAAACACTACTGACGCGCCCCAATATTATAAAAATTATTAATATTGCCGATCTGGATCATTATGTTGAAACAGATGACCAAATGGAGCACTTAATTAAATCCCTGCAGGACAAGATTAAGATAGCCAAAACCGGACGGGAGAATCTATATTCCATTTCAGTTAATGATCCGGATCCTGAAATTGCCCAGCGCATTGTACAGGCAACATTGACGGTGTTTGTGGAAAACACTCTGGGTGAAGGACGGGAAGAATCCGACTCGGCCAGAAAGTTTATAGACAAACAGATTAAGGAATATGAAAAACGCCTGGTTCAGGCTGAGCAGCGTTTAAAAGATTTTAAACAGCAGAATTATGAACTGTTATCTTCAGGCCAGGATTATTATGGCAAAATGAAAGCCGATCTTGAAAATTTAAAACAGACCGAACTGCAGTTAAAAGAAGCCATTGAACAGAAAACGGCCATAGAAGAGGAAATTGAAGATCTGGAAGATGATCTGGATTCATATGACCTGATTCCTAAAAGCGCCGGTGTCGGGCCTGCGGCAATGACCAGCAGTTATGATGCCAGAATTGAAAAGCTAAAAGCGGATATTGACAGCTATTTAATTAACTATACCGAAAAACACCCCGATGTCATTGCAACCCGTCGTGTGTTAAAAGAGCTGGAATCCAAACGGGCCAGAGAAATCGCCCAATACAAAGCCCAGTTAAAACAATCCGGGAATGAGGATACTGTTTCTGAGGGGGTCAGTAATAATCCCGTTTATCAGCAGCTTAAAATCAGCCTGGGGCAGGCCAATGCTCAGGTGAAGACTTTACAGGTCAGAGTTGAAGAATTTAAGAAACGTTATGAAGAAATGAAAAAACTGGTCAATACCATACCCGAGATAGACGCCAAGGTAGTAGCCTTAAATCGTGACTATGATGTAACTAAACAACAGTATAATCAGCTGTTGCAGAGACGAGAATCAGCCAGAATCTCCCGCAGCGTGGATCAGACTACAGACAGTGTACAGTTCCGGGTGATTGAACAGCCCCGAATTGTGGATGAACCCGTTGGACCAAAGCGGATTTTATTATCGTCAATTGTACTGGTTGTTGGTTTAGGTGTTGGAATTGGCTTTGCTTTCGTTCTGTCACAGGTTAAACCGGTATTTAATTCTGTGAATAGTATTACATCGGCTACCAGTTAC
>JALTKC010000560.1 GCA_027076245.1 Gammaproteobacteria bacterium | reverse complement strand
CAGTAAAAACACTGCCCTGTGTTAAGGTGCTGCCTAATAATAATGCCAGTTTACCTTGAATTAAACTGTGCAGAAGTGAAGCCGGACTCATTTCAATATTCCCTTTGTCATTGAGTTCGATTTTATATGGTAAATCCTGCAGGCTTTTATCTGCTAATACATCCTGCCACTGCATAAATGCTCTCCGCTTTATTTAGGCTAAATAAAGATTAGCTGTTCTTTATGGACTAATAATAGCATAATTTGACATGATTTTTTCAGTCAGCTTTGATGCTATTGCGCCTTGGATCAGAAAAACTGATTTGAAAACAGGCACCATCTTTAATATCAATATACTCCAGCCTGGCCATGTTACATTCGGCCAGTTCCCGGGCAATATAAAGACCTAATCCGGTTCCGGTGGATTCGGTGGTAAAAAAAGGTTCAAACAGCTTGTCCCGGTTTTCTTCCGCAATGCCGTTGCCATAATTCATAACCTGTAAATAGGTGTTTTTTTTCATTGAATCAATACCGGCAGTAATAACAACAGGGCGAAAATGCTGATTTTCTTCAGCCGTGTGCCTTAAAGCATTTTGTATCAGGTTATTAAATATCTGCTGTAAATGCTGGGGATCAAAAAGTACCTGCAGGTCATTGTTTTCAAACTTAAGATAAAACCGTTCCTGGGGTAATTGAATGTATTCATTAAGAAAATCCTGAATCCATTCCAGTAAGTTGATATTGATCTGTTCGGCTTTTTTTCTGCGGCTGAGATCCAGTACCGTACCAATAATTTCGTTCACCCGAACAGATTGTTTTTCTATGATTTCGGTCAGGCGTTTATCGGTTTCTTCAAGGGAGGGAGACTCATTCAGCAATTCTCCGGCATGACGGATAGCCGCCAGGGGGTTGCGTAATTCATGGGCAATACTGGCCGTAAGGTGACCCAGAGAGGCCAGTTTTAACTGCTGGGCCTGGTTGGATAATTCTGCATTATCTTCAATAAAAACCACAGCACCGCTTTTATCATTCTGACCCAATGAGGCGAATCTTGGGGTTAGCTCGGAAGAAGTATTGCTGATATGAATGCTTTTTGCTTTAAAGTCAGGCGTGGTTTGCCATAAATGAAACATTTCACCCAGTTCAAGAGAATATTCATAAAGATTTACCGGTTTACCCCCCGGGTTCTGGCTCAAAGTTTCGGGGATTTTAAGCAAACTTACAGCAGTATCATTAATCAGGCGTACATTACCCAGGTAATCCACAACAATAACGGCGGTCTGCATACGCTGCATAATAAACTGGGTGAGCTGTTCCATATTGGCCAGGTCAATTTCCCGCTGGCTGGCAATTTCGGCACTTTCCTCTGTTTTATGAACCAGATAATTGGTTAACAGGGCCGTTAAAAACAGTATGGCGCCCAGTAAGCCAGCCTGTGCATAGTTGGTGCCGCCAGTTTGAGTGAGGAATAAATAGCCCTGTTCCAGTAACAGGATCAAACTGAGTAAAGCCGCATAAAACAGGGAAGAACGTCCCATAGAGAGAATGCTGATGGCAGAAACTGGGATCAATAATAATAAGCCGACTCCGCTTTGCACCCCGCCGCTGGTATACATAATAAGTAGAATAGCAATAAAGTCAGTCAGGATCTGGGCATGGCTTTGCAGCCAGAAAGCCGGCCAGCGCCAGCGGATGGTTATGCCGTTGAGAATGCTGGCAATAAAATAGCCAATACTGACAATCTGGAATAATTGAGGATGTTCCAGCCCGAAGGGTTTTATCTGAACCTCAGAATAAACCAGGGTAATAAAAATACTGGAGATCAGTAAACGGTATAAATTAAGAAAATGCAGGGGACGCCAGTGTTTTTCTTCTGCAGAAAGTCCAGAAGGCATTTTGTTGAAATTTTGTTGCCCGATATTACTGTTGTTCATGTTCTAAATAGCGATCAAGATGCTGATAGCTGCAGAAAAATTTCCCATCCCGGTATATCCCTTCATCCTCAGGGATATGGGTCTTGCAATAGGTACAGGCCTTGATCTGCTGTACTCTGGCAGGAGCCTGCTGTGCTCTTTGCTCATTTTGTTCCACGTCCCGCAGGCGCTGAGACCAGGTGTTTTTTAAAAAGCGATAAGCAATCCAGCCAAGAAAGATCAGCCCGGATATAAACAGTAAACGTCCCACTGTCTCTCCTGTAATAAAGGTTCCGATGGTTAATAAAAATTAAATCATAACAGAAAATAAAAAATTTTTTGCCAATTGCCCGCTATTTCG
Organism: Gammaproteobacteria bacterium; assembly: GCA_027076245.1. Taxonomy (GTDB): domain Bacteria; phylum Pseudomonadota; class Gammaproteobacteria; order GRL18; family GRL18; genus JANELJ01. The sequence continues at coordinate 44 of JALTKC010000560.1, read as the reverse complement.
CCACAATAGAGGGATAGATTGCAATTTCAGTGGGAAAATAACTA
>JALTKC010000559.1 GCA_027076245.1 Gammaproteobacteria bacterium | reverse complement strand
TTTTAATGCAACAGATAAACTTTCAGCCGAACTAAGTTTTAATTTACCTCCCGGAAGCTATGCAACAGCGGTATTGCGGGAGTTGATCAAGTTTTAAATGAGTACACCCAACTTTGACCCAGAATTTTCCCTCTCCCTCTGGGAGAGGGCCAGGGTGAGGGTAATCTATCAAGGTCCAGAAAAGTGTCACCGTTATACAGATTAACTGTTTTTATCTTTCTCATGGTTTTATCCTCAGGACTGTTTGCCGGAAACAGCCAGGTTAATCTGGCTTCAGTCAGTGCGACCGTTGTGGACTTAAAGACCGGTAAAACCCTGTTAAATAAAAACAATAATATCGTCATGCCGCTGGCTTCTATTACCAAGCTTATGACAGCTATGGTAGTACTGGATGCCAAACAGTCTTTAAAAGAAAAAATACGCTTCAGCAAAGAAGACAAGCAGAATATCAATAATTATTATTCCCGCATTCGCATTGATTCTGAGTTAAGTCGTGGGGATGTTATGAGAATTGCCCTGATGTCTTCTGAGAATATGGCGGCCGCCGCTCTGGGCAGAAATTATCCCGGCGGTATGGAGGCTTTTGTTAAGGCCATGAATAAAAAGGCCCGATCGCTGGGCATGAAGCATACCCGCTTTGTGGATTCATCCGGTTTATCCGAAAACAATGTAACAACCGCTGCGGATCTGGCGAAAATGGTGTCCGCTGCTTATCAATATAAAAAAATACGGGAATATAGCACCACCAAAACCTTTACCGCCCGCTTTAGACGCCCCCGTTATGTGCTGGGCTATACCAATACCAATGTGCTGGTACGTGCAGGAAAAAAAGATGTGCTGCTCAGTAAAACCGGTTACCTGGATGAATCTGGCCGCTGTCTGGTCATGGTACGTCAGATCGGTAGAAAGAAAGTCGTAATGGTACTACTGGATTCATTTGGTAAGCGCAGCCCCATTGGTGATGCCAATCGCATTAAAAAATGGCTGGTGAGTGGTAAATCTGGAAAAATTTCCCGGGCTGCGCTTAATTATGAGCAGATGAAAATAGCCTACTATTCGACCTTATATTCAGCTTCCTATTCATCGAAATAATTATTTTTTAGGCCGAAACGGTTTAATTACATCCTCATTACATTCAAGATAAGGCCCTTCAATTAAATCAATACAGTAAGGGACGGCAGGGAACACCGCATCCAGACATTCCCGGATGGACTTTGGTTTGCCGGGCAGATTGATAATCAATGACTTGCCGCGGATACCGGCTGTCTGACGGGAAAGAATGGCGGTGGGGACATACTGCAGACTGACCTGGCGCATCAGTTCGCCAAAGCCGGGCATCATTTTTTCACAGACATTTTCAGTGGCTTCCGGAGTCACATCACGTTTAGCCGGGCCGGTGCCGCCGGTGGTGACAATTAAACAGCACTGTTCATGATCCGCCAGCTCTATCATGGCATGTTCGATATCATCCTGGATATCAGGAATAATGCGGTAAACCGGCTCCCATTCGGAAGTCAGGTATTCTTTCATGGTATCAATAATGGCCTGACCGGACAAGTCTTCATAAACTCCGGCACTGGCACGATCTGAGGCGGTAATAATTCCAATTTTTGCTTTCATTGCGGTGTACTCATTTGGTTATCTGTTCATTAGGCGTTATTATAGCAAGCTAATTTCATATTCAGAAAAATTTAATCAAAATAACCAGAATGATAAATTTAAATGAGCATCTTAATGCTTTAGAGTCTAAACCCCCTGTGTCCCCCTTTAAAAAGGGGAGATGTAAGAGCAGGGTACTTTCTGTATGGGGGCTTAAGAACAGAGTAATTTCTGGATGCGCACTAATTATGTGCCTGTGGTTTAATCCCGCAGGTGCTACAGTTTTTGACTTGCCGGAAGATCCTAATGAAGGAGTTATCGGTGATCCAACCAGATCTTTTTATACTCATGCAAAAGAAGAAGATACTCTGCTGGATGTGGCGCGTCGTTATGATATTGGTCAGAATGAAATTTTATTATTAAATCCGGGGGTGGATCGCTGGCTGCCCGGTACTGAAGTGGATATTTTTATCCCAACCAGCCGGGTATTGCCGGATACAACCAGGGAAGGGATAACTCTGAATCTGCCGGAGTATCGCGTCTATTATTTTCGTCCTGATAAACAAACCGTGGAAACTTATCCCGTTAGTATCGGCCGTCAGGACTGGAATACGCCCATAGGCAAAACTAAAATTGTGCAGAAAAGAGCCAATCCCACCTGGACACCTCCGGAATCCATTAAAAAGGAACACCTGGAAAAGGGCGATCCTCTCCCCGATGTGGTTCCGGCCGGGCCGGATAATCCCCTGGGCCTGTTTGCCCTGAGACTGGGTATTCCCGGTTATTTAATTCATGGCACTAATAAACCCTATGGTGTGGGTATGCGGGTCAGTCATGGCTGTGTGCGTATGTATCCAGAAGATATTGAAAAACTGTTTCCTGAAGTCAAAGTGGGTACACCGGTGTATATTGTCAATCAGCCGGTAAAAGTCGGCTGGTGGAAAAAGAAAATTTATATTGAAGTGCATCCTCAACTGGAAGGGGAGGAACTGCCTTATGAAGAACTGTATGAAAATGCCATGGAGTTAATTCGTAAAGCTTTTTTCAGGTATCACTACCAGCCAGAGCTGGTAGTAGATGCCCAGGCTTTAAAGCAGGCGCTGGAAGAAAAAAATGGTCTGCCTGTTGCTATTACTCGAATAGTTGAACAGACCGAACCTGTTGAAGAACTTTTTTAATCTTAAGTCTTTAATCTTAAGTCACTAAGGCTTACTGGCTGGTACAAAGCATGGCCTGGTTATCATGACCGCTTTTGGCCATTTTTTCCAGAGAGTTCATAACATCAATACTGGCATCTTCCATCGTTTTTAATGACTGAAGTGCGGTTTCATATTCATTATTATAAAAGGCATTAAGCGCATCTATACCGGCACTGTGTACTTTAATATGAGGTGCTTCAATGTCGTTATAACCGGGCAACTGGGAGAAGCAGTGCTTGCCGTCACCTTCATAATACCATTTGCCCAGGCGACAAAGGGTATGGTCACTTATATCAGCTGCCGTTTTACTGCTTAAGCCCATAAATACTTTGTATATTTCAAATTTAAATACCAGGTGATCCACTTTGGCCAGTTCCACAAAGCTTCTCAGGGCTGAGGATGAAATGGTTTGTTCCATCTGATGAGACAGATCCAGAAGTGACTTCATTTCAGTAACGGCTTTTTCACCGCTGGAGCCGTATTCATGGGCTTCTTCAGCGACCTTTTCCATGGATTGCTGGGTTTTTTCAGTATCGGCCTGGATTTTGTCTACCAGTGCGGAAATTTCCTTGGTGGCTACATTAGCTCGTTCGGCAAGACCGCGAACCTCATCCGCGACCACGGCAAAGCCGCGACCCTGTTCGCCGGCACGGGCAGCTTCAATGGCAGCATTTAATGCCAGCAGGTTAGTCTGTTCTGAAATGTCGCTGATGACTTTTACAAAGCTGCCGATTTCATCGGCATGTTTATTCAGCCCTTTAACTGCTTCAGAATTTTGCGCACTGTCACCTGACATTTTATGCAGACTATCGGCAATAATAGTGATGTTGTTCTGGCTTTTGGTAGAAACTTCAGCTGCTTTAATAGCAGTTTCTTTTTCTTCTTTTAGCTCAACGGCCATAGTTTGCAGTGAAGATTGGAAATCACCAAGCGATTTTCCGAAAACCTGAAACGTGTTAAAAACACCATTACTGACTATTTGATGATTTTTAGAGTCCTGCAGTTCCTGTTCCAGTTGGGCAATACGCTGTTCGGCAGCATTAAGAGCATCCCTGTTATTGGCATTTTCCTGTTTTACCGTCTGCAACTCTTCCTGAGTCTGTTGTAGTTGTTTTTTTAATTTCGAAGATATAAACATCAGCATACTCTCTGGATTGGTTCGCTTGTTTCGGGACTCAGTGTATCTATCGGTTAAGAGTGAAATATCTTTAACTGAAAAACTAATATGTTTTGTTTATCAAACTCTGGTTTAAATTGGGAGGATAATAGAAAAAAACAAGGCAGGATATAAAAATTAGTGGGACTTTAACACTTTTTCCCTCTCATCAGGAGAGGGAAAAAGCTAGGACAGAAAACTTATTTCATCATGGATTTTTTAAACATACGATCCAGTTTGCTATTGGTGTCATTAGCGGTCTGTTCGGCACGGTTAGCCGCCGCTTCTGCAGCCTTAGAGCGTTCATTGGCTTCTGCAGCCTGTGCTGAAACTTCTTTCATCTGGGCTTTGAGCTGATCCACATCAGACTGTAATTGTGAATTGGCACAACCTGTGGCAAGAACAGCAATGGATACGATAGCTGTAATTTTTAAGATACTTTTCATGGGGTGACTCCTTATTTTTTTATAAGCTATGCTTTCAGTCAATTATTATTTGGATGAGACTCTGATTGTAAACTTTATTGAGACAATTGGCTAATATAGCTACCGGTATTTTGTCTAAAAAATAATATATGGGCTGTTTTTTTACTTCACAACGACGGTAGTACCGATTTTAACCCATTGTTTTAACTGTTCAATCTGATCATTGTCCAGCGCAATACAGCCGTGAGTCCAGTTCATGGTTTGATGAATTTTTTTATCCGCACTACCCAGCCCATGAATACCTATCATACCGCCTAGTGAGGTGTTCTGGGGAGGAACCTGGTTATTTTTATGTGCTTTGACTATGCTGCGATAAGTGCCCGTGTTTATCAGTCCTGACTGCAGGGCTTTAAAGGCATTGTCAGTAGAAGGGTAGTCAAAACCGAAAAACAGCTTATAACGGCTTTTTTTATTAACCCAGCTGATCTTATAAGTACCCAGAGGGGTGGTGTCGTCACCCCGGCGTTTTTTAAAACCGGAACCGTTACGCCCAATGGCAATATTTTTAAACTGCACCAGGGTAATATCACCCAGTTTAACGTCCAGTGTCAGGTTTCTGGTATCCACTAGCAGCCAGATATCACTTTTTTCCTGAGCTGAATGGCCCTGAACAGGAAATAATGCGGACAGGGAAAGAAGTAAAATAATAAAAAATTGATTCAATTTAAGCATAGCGCATGGCGTGTTTCTGATTAGTATCCATCTATTTATTAAAAAAGCATCTTAAACCTGGGAGTGCGGGCATCCTGCCCACGCTCCCAGGAAGTTGCTCTGTTTTTAAACATATTTATTAAAAAAATGAATAAACGGTTGGACATTAATTATCCTTAAATTGCAGGTAGCGGTTTAAATAAAGCAACAAAAACAGGACCGGAACCCCCATTAAACTGGCGACCAGGAAGAAATTGGAATAGCCAATATTTTCCACAATACTGCCGGAATAGCCGCCGATAAGTTTGGGCATGAGGGTCATTAATGAGCTGAAAACAGCATATTGCACAGCCGTAAAGGAAATATTGGTCAGGTTGGATAAAAATGCCACAAAAGCAGCACTGGCCAGACCGGCGGAAAGGTTGTCGGCTGAAATAACCAGATAAAGCAGCACAATATCATTGCCTGCTGAGGCCAGCAGCATAAATAGCAGATTAGTAGCAATGGTTAGAAAAGCACCCAGAAACAGCACTTTCATAACCCCGTAACGAACTGCCAGAATACCGCCTAAAAAACCGCCGAAGATAGTCATAAACAAGCCAAAGGTTTTGACTACCGTGGCAATCTGGGTTTTAGTAAAGCCGATTTCCTGGAAAAAGACATTGGCAATCACACCCAGAACAATATCAGAAACCCGGTAAAAGCCGATAAAAATCAGCAGCACAATGGCAATCACTTTGCCGTAGCGGATAAAAAAATCTTTGACCGGATCAATATAGGATTCAAAAATCAGTTCTTTTTCTACAAACCTGAATAAGGAGAGGATATAAATAGCCCCGCTGACCACAACAAATGATAAAAATAAACGCAGGGTTTCCAGTATAAAGTTGCTGACGGGCAGACCCAGGTATGCCGCCAGGGCAAGTTTCGCTGAGTGAACGGGCTCACTTAACAGTACCATGGTGCCGATAAAAATAATCACGCACAGGACAAACAGGGATAGAAACTTCAGGTATTGTTCAGTAGTATGACGACTGATGTCCAGTTTGCTGCGTTCCGGCTCCGGGATCACCAGGGTGGTCACCATGCCCACCAGCATCAGACAGGCCATAATCAGATAGGTCCAGTGCCAGGCTTCAAAGCTGTAACTGCCTTTAACAGAGCCCAGAATACTGGCCAGAACCAGAGCACCGGCACCGGAAGCCAGCATACCTAAACGATAACCGGCAATATAGGTTGAAGACATTAAGGCCTGCATAGAAGGTTCAGCAGATTCAATACGCCAGGCATCAATGACAATATCCTGGGTGGCTGAGGAGAAGCCCAGTAAAATTGCGGCAAAGGCCATAATCAGTAGTTCATCTTCTCCCTGAGACGGGTCAATAAATGCCATTAAGGCAATAGCACTGAATACCAGACACTGAGAGACCAGCAGCCAGGCTCGACGCCGGCCTAAGGTTCGGGTTAAAAACGGCAGCGGCAGCCGGTCAATGAGCGGTGCCCATAAAAATTTGAAAGAATAACCCAGTGCCGCCCAGCTGAAATAAGTCACCGTGGAACGCTGGATGCCGGCTTCTAGCAGCCAGAGTGACAGGGAGGAAAAAATCAGCAGAAGCGGGATCCCGGCAGAAAAACCCAGAAACAACATGGCTATGATCTGGGGGCGTAAAAAAGCTCTCAGGCTGTCCTGCCAACTGGAGGCAATAATTTTGGGCATTTAAATAAACAGTCCTTTTTAAAATTGGGCTGAAAGCTGTTCTGAAATTTGATAGAAGTTCAGGACAGACTTTAATAAACAGGAGAGAGTAACATATTTCACAGGATGATAATGAGATAACTTATGACTCAATGATGACTTCATCCACACCATGAAATTGCTGAATTTTCTGTATTACATTGTTCAGCAAAGGCTGTAATTGCCTGGAAAACAGAAGTTCCCGGTTTATGCCTTCCATCCAGCCATACAGGGAATGGCAGAGCTGCTGTTCGGTATGCACATTAAACTGCACATCATGAAGAATTTTTGCGTATTCACTGTGGGTCGGAGCCACTTCCAGTTTATTGAACACCTCAGCCAGAGCTTCCATAATTGGGAGTATGGCTTCCTGCAGATCAAAGTCGGACGGTGCGTAGCTTTTCTGAGTAGAAGACACCGCATTAACCCAGATCCTGAAGGTGCATTTCTGCAGACTATGGTACAGCGGTTCGTCACTGATCAACAGCATCAGCAGGTTTTTAGGGCTGGCCCGTAATGAGTTATTGGCATAACTCCATTCACAGGATTTGATAAACTGGTAAATCCGGATATGTTCCTTAAAATCCGCCGCTTGCAGCTGATCCAGAATTAATACCGTGTCTTCACCTTCACTAAAGGCACAGGCTTCACTCATAATATGGTCAAAATCCGATACCGGCGGTTCAGAAATCCCGTGTTCATCTTCACTGGGAGGAATAATGACCTTACCTTCAGCCTCGGCTTTCTGGGTAAAGTCGTAGTAAAACAGGTTGGGGTATTCCAGCGCACGAGCCAGGGCATTGGCAAAAGCCGTTTTACGCCGCCCTTTATGGCCTTCAACATTTATGGCTTTTATGCCCGGATAATGACTGTCCATCAGACAACGTAGCTGGTACTCATAGTCATCATTAGACTCAAATCCGTAGTCACTCATTTTTTGCTGTAAAGTGGAGCTCATAAATGGCCTGTCAGATATTTATTCTCTAAATTTTAGTTGAATTATAACCATAAAACCGGCAACCGGCAGTAAAATCTTTTTTAAACCTAAATAAATCATTAACCCCTTTTAAAAAACACTGCGTCTATACAGACAGAATGTTTTAAAAAAGGAGTTAACCATGCATTACCACCGTCTCTACGTTGCCATAGCATTAAGCCTGTGTGCTTTATCCGTAAACAGTTATGCCCGTATTAAACTTATCAGCCTGCCGGTTCGTGAGCATATCGAAATACAGCTGGAAAACAAACACACCACCATTATTGAAGAAGAACGTATTGTACCTTTGAAAAAAGGCCGCAATAGTATTGATTTTTCCTGGCAGAATACAGCTATTAAAGCTGAAACCATTGTGTTCAGAGTGCTGCCGGATACGGCCTCTGCACAGCCCTTACAGGTTAATGTGCTTTCTGTCAGTTACCCGCCCAATGAATCGGCTCTGACCTGGCAGGTGTCCGCGAGCCAGAGCGGCAGTGCCAGGGTACGCATTTCCTATGCTATTCATCGTCTTGAAAAGCAATACCATTATCTGGCCAGAATTAATGCTGATGAAACCGCTATGGAACTGTTTCAGTATATTCGGGTTAATAATCAGTCTGGTGAACAGTTTCTCAATGCCGGACTTAATACCGGTAACGGTCGTCCGGTGCAGCTGTCAATTGGTCTGAATGAAACCCTGGAGTATCTTAATCAGCAATTTTCCAGTGTGCCGGTGGAAAAGACCCTGACGGTTAATGCTGCGGCTATGGGTTACCGGGATCGCAGTCAGGATAAATTAAATGTACTGATGCACTACCGGCTGCATAATGATGCGTCACACAAATTAGGAAAAAGTCCGTTGGCCGCAGGTAAATATCGTATTTATCAACAGGACAAGCAAGGTGGTTCGGTCTTTATCGGTGAGGATCAGGGGCACTATACAGTAGTGGATGACAGCCAGAAACTGTTTATAGGTAAAGCCCGAGATGTGGTGGTTCGGCGTATTATTGAACGTAAAAAACGTAAAAAAATTAATGGCAATCTGTATAACATGGATGTTCTGGTGAAATATGAAATAGAGAATTTTAAAGATACCCCGGTTACTCTCACCATTGAAGAATCATTGGCTTATCTGAAACAGGAGTCGGGTCTGTATGACAATCAGTCATTTATAGAATGGCAGATTGGTAAGGACACCAGCTTTAAAACCGGACTGCTTAAGGAGGAAACGTCAGCGGATAAACTGGTTTATCAGATCACCTTGCCAGCAAAAAGTAAAACTGGTAAGCCCGCTAAAGTGCAGCCGCGCTTAAATATTCTGTTTAATAATCTTTTTTCCAGTTCCATAACTCGGGTTAAACCACTCAAATAAGGTAAAAGAGCCATGAAAAATTTAATATTTCTGCTA
>JALTKC010000558.1 GCA_027076245.1 Gammaproteobacteria bacterium | reverse complement strand
CCCTTAAATCAGACATAACGGGACGCTTGTTAGGGCGTTGTTCCAGGCCGCGATTAAGCTGAGATAATGCAATAACCGGCACGTTCATTTCCTTGGCCAAAGCCTTTAGCCCCCGGGATATTTCTGATATTTCATTGACCCGGTTTTCCGCACCGCCTTTAACCTGCATTAACTGCAGGTAATCCACTACAATCAGGCCGATATTATGTTTACGCTTTAAGCGCCTGACTCTGGCTCGCATTTCTGTGGGCGACAGGGCCGGGGTATCATCAATAAAAATATTGGCTTCGTTTAAAATGGAAACCGCAGAGGTCAGTCTTGGCCAGTCATCTTCATCCAGTTGTCCGGAACGAACCTTGGTCTGGTTAATACGCCCCAGTGAAGACAACATACGCAGAGTTAACGATTCTGCCGGCATTTCCATACTAAACACCGCCACCCCGACACCGGCATCAATCGCCGCGTTTTCTGCCATATTCATAGCGAAGGTGGTCTTCCCCATTGACGGCCTCCCGGCAACAATCACCAGATCAGCCGGTTGCAGGCCGGATGTCAGGCCGTCAAAATCAGTAAAGCCCGTAGGAATTCCGGTAAAGTTGCCGCCGCTCTGGTACAGTTCATCAATCCGGTCCACAGTTTTTTTCAGTAACTCGGTCATGCCCTTAAAATCGTTGCCGGCATTTGCACCTTTATCCGCAATTTCAAAAACGGTTTTTTCGACGGCTTCCAGGATTTCATCGCTGTTTCGGCCTTCCGGATTAAAGGCACTATCGGCAATTTCATTACCGATTTGTATTAATTGCCTTAAAACCGACCGTTCCCGGACAATTTCTGAATAGGCACGGATATTTGAGGCACTGGGCGTATTGTTGACCAGACTGCCCAGGTAGGCCAGTCCGCCAACTTCATCAATATGATTACTTGACTCCAGACGCTCCGACAGGGTAACTACATCACAGGGCTTTCCAGATTCAATTAACTGTTTGATTTCTCTAAATATTATTCGATGATCACGCCGATAAAAGTCTTCTTCATTAACAATGCTGGCGATATGGTCCCATGAATCATTATTAAGTAACAGACCGCCCAGAATAGACTGTTCTGCATCAATAGAATGGGGAGGCAGCTTGATAGAATCGCTTATCTGTTCCATGAATTGCTCAAAGTTCTCTGAATAGGAAAAACCACTATTATCTAATACCCGGACCAATTTACAAGCACAAAATTTACTAAAAAAAGGTTGTAACTGCTCAGCGTATTTAGATTTTGTGCCAGTTCAAGGCATTTTCGCACGGAAAATGTGAGCGTATATCTATACGTGACCATTTGAGTACGAAAATAACGCCGAAGTGGTGCAAAAGATGAATGCGCTGAGTAGTTACAGGGGTTTTCCCTTAATAATTAGACAAAGCATAGATATTTTACTAATATTGAAAACAGTACAGAATGCTAAAATAAAAATGATAAAATTCTAAAGGGGAGCCTACTTTCCCCTGACATAATAACAATCTCTTCTTACTATAATTTTAATAAATGAGGTGTAATTCTATATGTCACAACAATCCGACCTGACTCTATCGGAAAGGAATCTGTTTCAACAGGGTTTTCAAAGCTACACACCATCAGAATTAAAATCACTGAACTGGGGATTACGTTTTACCCCGTTTCTATGTATGGCACTGGGTTTTTACGGTCTGGTTAACCATAATATTGTTATTCTTTTTGTTATTTCTGCAGCCGGGATCATTGCGGCCTTTTTCCCCACTATGCATCCCTTTGATCTTATTTATAACAACCTGGTTCGCCCCCTGTTTAAAGGCGTCAGACTTCCGCCTAACCCCCTGCAGCGTCGGCTGGCCTGTTTAGGTGCCGGTTTTATGAACGCAACCATAGCATTTATGTTCCTCACCGACCCGACGGTTCAGACTCTCCCCTGGAATGAATTTCAGTTTTCTATGGAAGGTCTGGGGACCGGCGGTACAGTCGCCTATATTCTGGGCTATCTGCTGGTTTCCATGCAGGTGATTGTATTTGCTAATCACTTCTGTCTGCTGTCATGGGCTTATGAACAGTTAATGCGATCCATGGGCTTAACAGAAAAGCCCATTAGTCCAGAACGTGCCAAAAAACTGCTGCATCTTGACGCGGTTATTGTGGATGTACGGGACAAAGAGGACTATGAAAAGGGGCATATTGAAAATGCCGTCAATATCCCACTGGATGAAATGGCAAAAGGCAATAATCTGAGTTCTTATAAAGACAGGTTAATGCTGATTTACTGTGGTAATGGCCGCTTCAGCTTTATTGCACAGGAGTTAATGCGTAAACAGG
>JALTKC010000557.1 GCA_027076245.1 Gammaproteobacteria bacterium | reverse complement strand
CCAGAGATACAGACACTGAAAACTACAGTGAAAAACCACCTGGCCCCCGTTCTTCCCGGGTATCAGTAAAGCTGACCCCTTCCAGAGAGGAGCCCATGGATTCAGAAGCTTCCTCATCCCCCAGTTTTATCATCAGACGCAGATCATTGGGTGAATCGGCATGATGCAGGGCATCTTCATAGGTAATGGCTTCTGAGCGATACAGATCATACAGAGCCTGATCAAAGGTCTGCATACCTTCTTCACGGGATTTTTTCATGACTTCTTTTAACTTATGGATTTCCCCGTCACGAATATAATCTGACACCAACGGTGTATTTAACAGGATTTCAACCGCAGCCCGGCGCCCTTTGCCATCGGGAGTCGGAATCAACTGCTGCGCCACAAATGCCCGCATATTCAGTGATAAATCCATTAATAGTTGCGGTTTACGTTCTTCCGGGAAAAAGTTAATAATTCTGTCCAGTGCCTGGTTAGCATTATTAGCATGCAGGGTGGCCAGACATAAATGCCCGGTTTCAGCAAAGGCAATGGCATGATCCATGGTTTCCCGGGTACGGATTTCCCCGATAAGAATCACATCGGGAGCCTGACGTAAGGTATTTTTTAACGCCACTTCAAACGAGTCGGTATCAATACCCACTTCTCTCTGAGTGATCAGACAGCCGTCATGGTTATGCACAAATTCAATGGGGTCTTCAATGGTAATAATATGACCGCTGCCATTTTTGTTTCGATAACCGATCATAGAAGCCAGTGAAGTAGATTTACCCGAACCGGTAGCACCCACAAAAATAACCAGTCCCCGCTTGGTCATAGCGAGATCCTTAATGGTTTCCGGCAGGCGTAATTCCTGGTAGGTCGGGATGGTCGTTTCAATCCGCCTGAGCACCATGCCCACCTGACTGCGCTGCATAAACGCACTGACACGGAAACGGCCGACCCCGGAACGGCTGATGGCAAAGTTACACTCATGCTCAGCCTCAAACTGGGCCCGCTGTTTATCATTCATAATCCCCGTCACAATCTGATGTGCCTGGGTTGAATTAAGCGATTTTTTAGTCACCGGCGAAATTTTACCATTCACCTTCATGGCCGGTGGTGTACCAACAGTAATAAACAAATCCGATGCTTTTTTATGCACCATTAATTTTAATAATGAATCAAAATCCATTCTTTATTCCTTAATTAAGAGCAATAAGCCTGTTACCTGAAACCTTACAGGAAATCATCTTTATTGGCAGAGTATGTCTGTGCATCCGCTTTGGAAATCAGCCCCTGAGCCAATAAAGTTTTAAGACACTGATCCAGAGTCTGCATACCAATGCCCTGTCCGGTCTGAATAGCCGAGTACATCTGTGCCACTTTACCTTCCCGGATCAGGTTTCGAATAGCCGGTGTCCCAATCATAATTTCATGCGCGGCAATACGCCCACCGCCGTTTTTCTTTAATAATGACTGGGAAATAACCGCCCGCAGAGATTCTGACAACATGGCCCGCACCATGTCTTTTTCTGCCGCCGGAAACACATCAATAATACGGTCAATGGTTTTGGCCGCTGAACTGGTGTGCAGGGTACCAAAAACCAGGTGACCGGTTTCTGCTGCAGTCAACGCCAGACGAATAGTTTCCAGGTCACGCAGTTCCCCCACCAGAATAATGTCCGGGTCTTCACGCAGGGCTGAACGCAGTGCCTCATTAAACCCTAAAGTATCCCGGTGAACCTCACGCTGGTTAACCAGACATTTTTTACTTTCATGCACAAATTCGATGGGATCTTCTACCGTCAGAATATGTTCATAAACGGTATTGTTCAGATGATCCATCATGGCAGCCAGGGTGGTTGACTTACCGGAACCGGTCGGTCCGGTCACCAGCACAATACCCCGCTTGTTTTCACAGATATCCTTAAAAATGGCCGGAGCCCCCAGTTCTTCCAGCGACAGCACATTGGATGGAATAGTACGAAATACCGCCCCTGCCCCCCGGTTCTGGTTAAAGGCATTCACACGAAAACGTGCCAGACCCGGCACTTCAAAGGAAAAGTCGGTTTCCAGGAATTCCTCGAAATCCTTCCTCTGTTTATCGTTCATAATGTCGTACACCATATCATGCACTTCACGATGTTCCAGAGGCGGTACGTTAATCCGCCGGATATCACCGTCAACACGGATCATGGGCGGCAGTCCTGCGGACAGATGTAAATCCGAGGCATTGTTTTTGGTACTAAAGGCAAGCAGTTCTGTAATATCCATAATTCTTCGCTATATAATAGTCGTTCACTGTATAATGATTTATTATTCCAGGTAACTCGAATGTGATGTAAATGAGATATTTACATCACACTGAGTGTTTATAGT
>JALTKC010000556.1 GCA_027076245.1 Gammaproteobacteria bacterium | reverse complement strand
TTTTGAAATGTGCGCTTTAGACAAAAATTAAAGCGCCATTTTAGTATGCTCATAAGCATTAAGCTCATGATACAGATTATCCAGCTGTTCACGGCTGGTAGCGGTAAAGGTGACGGTAACCGCCAGGTATTTACCATTGCGGCTGGGCCGGGTTCTGACATTGGCCGGATCGACATCAGCCACATGTTTCTGGCAGACTGAAAGGACATAATCAGCATAATTATCAATGTCCTCACCCATGACCTTAAGTGAAAATTCACAGGGAAAATGAAGCAGGTGATCCTCATCAATACTTTCATCATCAGGTTGCAGCGGTTTGTCGCTCATAGTGACCTCAATAAAGCCTGAAAAATTAATTTATGAATCTGGCAGCGGGTGACCGCTGCGCAGATGCTGTTTATAGTCCTGATAGGAGCGGTACATTTCCTGCCAGAGCGGGCCCGGACGGCCTCGGCTAATCATTTTATCATTAAGCCGGGTGACCGGTAAAACCTCTTTGGTGGAGCTGGTCAGCCAAATTTCATCGGCCTGCAGGAGCTCGGACTCGCTGATGGGCTGTTCCTTGAGACAGATATTTTTATTACGGGCAATCTGCACCACCAGATCCCGGGTAACACCCGGTAATAACATAGGGCTTTTGGGCGGAGTAATAATACACTGCTGCCGGACAATAAAAATATTACTGGCGGCCCCTTCAGTGGCATGGCCGTTACGGATTAAAATGGCTTCATCAGCCCCCTGATCCTGGGCCTGCTGGCGTAATAAGACATTGGGCAGTAAAGAGATGGATTTAATATGGCAGTTCAGCCAGCGGTTATCGGGCAGGGTAACGGCCTTTACACCCTGTTTTACTTTTTCCTCAGCAACGGTTTTTAGCTCAGACGTCATAATGACCACGGTAGGCTGTGACTGTTCAGGAAAACGGTGATCCCTGGGAGCTACTCCCCGGGTAACCTGTAGATACACGGACTGATCATCCAGCTGATTGCGCTCAATAACACCGGTAATGGCTGTCTGCCATTGCTCCAGTGTTAATGGATTGTTAATACGAATTTCTGACAGATTATTAGCCAGTCGCTGCAAGTGGTGCTGTAGACGAAAGGGATGGCCGCCATAGGCCGGAATGACTTCATAAATGCCGTCACCAAAAATAAACCCCCGATCCAGTATGGAAATATGAGCCTCGCTAAGCGCCATGTAGCGGCCATTTAAATAAACCACGGGGTCAAACAAGGTTTTTTACTCCAGCATCATAATGGCGCTGTCTTTGGCCTGCTGCCAGAGGCTGCCTTCGGGAATCGCTTCCAGGGCAATCAGTGGGGAACTGGCCAGCTCCTTGCCGTCCAGTGTTATTTTAACAGAACCCAGTTGCTGGCCTTTATTGACCGGTGCCACAAGAGGGGTATTCATGGTCATGGCCGGTTTCAGGTGTTTATACTGTCCGCGCGGTATGGTAACTGCGATATCACTGGCTACACCAACGGCCAGTTGTTCTTTACTGCCCTTGTAGATACGGATTTTTTTAAGGGGTTTCTGAGCAGGATAGATAATATGGGATTCATAAAAACGGAATCCGAAATTCAGCAGTTTCTGGGTTTCCTGAGCACGGGCATTAGCACTGCTGGTACCCAGTACCACAGAGATTAGACGCATATTATTGCGTTTGGCTGAAGTCAGCAGACAATAACCGGCTTCTTCAGTGTGCCCGGTTTTAATACCGTCCACACTTTTATCCCGCCATAACAGGGTATTGCGGTTGGACTGTTTGATTTTATTGTAGGTGAATTCTTTGGTGGAATACCATTTGTAGTATTGAGGAAAGCGTTTTATTAAAGCCCGGGCCAGAATAGCCAGATCTCTGGCGGTGGTTTTATGGGCATCGTCAGGCAGCCCCGTGCTGTTAACAAAATGGGTATTCTTCATCCCCAGCTCCTGGGCATGCTGGTTCATCAGAGCTGCAAAGGTGTCTTCACTGCCGGCAATATGTTCGGCCAGAGCCACAGAAGCATCATTACCGGACTGAATAATCATGCCCTGCAGCAGATCTTCCACAGATACCTTGCTATTGACATTAATAAACATCCGGGAGCCGGGGGTTTTCCAGGCTTTTTTGCTGACTGTAACCAGGTCATCCAGTTTGATATTGCCTTCTTCCAGTTCAGAAAAAACCACAAAAGCGGTCATAACCTTGGTAATACTGGCCGGTGCTACGGGCATATCGGCTTTTTTCTGGGCAATAACCTTACCGCTGTTGTAGTCCATCAGGATATAGGATCTGGCGGCAATATCCGGAGCCCGGGGAATGATTTTTGGAGCAGCCTGCAGAGTATTAATGGCAAAAGAGGAACATAGCAGCAGGGTAAAAA
>JALTKC010000555.1 GCA_027076245.1 Gammaproteobacteria bacterium | reverse complement strand
CAGTGCGGAAAACAGAAAAAATGGCAGAATAAATATACCGGCACTCAGTGGTATTAATAATTCCGATGACATTTCAGTATATTGGGCAGCTTTAAATGTGATTAAAATAATTAAGGCATTTTTAAACACATTATCATTAAAAGCCCCGAAAAACTGGGTCCAGAACAAGGGGGCAAAAAACCGACTGCGCATTAAGCTGCTGAATTTCATAGTTAAACCTGATTTATCAGTAAGAAGAATTATTTTTATTCTGTTTAGGTTAACACTAGCACACAATTAAACAATGTTCAATATAATAGTTTTTTAGAAAAGATATTCATAAAGCATTTCAGCTATTTTATATCGATAATGACTGCGTTTTGGCTGTTTCAGCATAATAACAAAGGGAATTGTCTTGTTTTGAGGAGATATCATATAGCCTGCAAAGGACGCTATGCCATTTAAGGTTCCGGTTTTAGCCAGAAATTTTTCATCATAGCCTCTTAACAGGTAATGATAGGGCTCAAAGTGTTGCAGGATTTTCATAAACTGTCTTGCGGTAAAACGGTTCTGTCTGGATAAGCCTGAGCCTTCATTCAGGGAAAAGTCTTTTAGTCCAATGGTTTGAGACAGGAAGTTGCGTAAAGCTTTTTGACCTTTTGATTGATCAGCCGGTATTCCATATTCTCTGGCACCCAGGATTAACAGCAATTGATTCGCGGTTAAATTATTGGAGTAATACAATAACTGCTGAACGATTTCGGACAATGGTTTTGAATAATGGGTATAAACTTTTATACTGCCCTCAGGTACCGATTTATGCATAATGGATAAAGGAGTGGATACTACAATCCCCTGTTCTGACAGTTTGTAGTAGAGTAACTCAGCAAAATAGACCAGATTCTGTTCTTCATTATTACCCAGATTAATTCTTTGTTTGCCATAAGGAATTTTTCTGGCCAGTTTTCTGACCGTTGGGGTTAAAGGTGTCTGTGGTTCGGCACTGCTGAGTGTTCCCTGCCGGGATTTATGCACATAAATGGTATTATAATTAACCACCAGCGCACCAATAGAGGCGTCATAAGGATTATTGCTACTGGACTGCCCGTTAATTTTCTGACCGGGTTTAAAAAAACTGCTGTCCATTATAATCCCCTTAAGCTCGGTATTATTGAGCTTTTTCAGGATCGGTTTTAATTGCAGGGCTATATTCGTCAAGGATTCAGATACCAGAGACGGATCACCATAACCTTTTACTGCCAGATAGTTATCAGACGTCAGATAAAATTCGGTAGGAATTCGATAACCTTCGCCCAGTCTGGTTAATACCGCGTCAGCAGTAGCAATTTTAAGAATGGATGCCGGTATCATTTTCTGATCCGGATTGTTGGCAAATAATTCATGCCCTTGCGGATCAACAATTAAAGCAGAGCCATTTTTCAGATATGGCGAGAGTCTGGCCAGCAGTTCGTCAAAGTTATGCGAATCCGCATAAGAAGAAGATATTGCCCCCCATAGCACTAATGTCACTATAACCGGAAAGCAATAGCCGGAAAGGACTAAAATGAACAGCCGCATAGAAGATCAGAAACCGGTTGCAGTTTGTCGGGCATAACAGCTTAAATGTCTTCCGGTACCATATTGATAGCCCCGCAGGGACATTCGGCATCACACATGCCGCAGCCCTTACAGTAATCATATTTAAATTCATAGCCCTTACCCTGCCCCAGTTTGCGGATGGCATTGTCAGGACAGATCCCGTAACAATTATCACATTCAAAACAATTACCACAGGACATACAACGGCGGGCTTCGTACTTGGCATGTTCAATATCCAGATCCCCTACCACTTCCGCAAAGCCATTACGGCGACGCACGGCATCCAGATGGGGCTGCACGGTTCTGGGCGCATCGCTGTAATACCAGGATTCCATTTTGTCAAAGCTGGCGACTTCATTTTGCGGAGCCGGTTGATAAACCTTACCATCCAGCCAGGCATTAATGGCCCGGGCGGCTTTTTTGCCGTGTCCAAGGGCTGAGGTGACGGAACGCTGAGACGGTGCCGCATCACCGGCAGCAAAAATGCCTTCCTGAGTGGTCTGCATAATAGCATCAACTTTGATGACATGACTATCCAGCTCAATATCAGGGGCATTATCAAATAAAACCGGATCCACATTCTGACCAATAGCCAGCACCAGCACATCGGCCTCAATGGTTTCATAATTACCAGTACCCACAACTCTTAACTGACCGGAATGATGTTGCTCACTGATTTTCATGATTTCCAGGGTAATTTCATGACCATTAACGGCTTTAATGGTTCTGAGATTGATAACCTCTGCCCCCTCTTCAAGGGTCTCCTGAACTTCAAATTTATGTGCCGTCATAT
>JALTKC010000554.1 GCA_027076245.1 Gammaproteobacteria bacterium | reverse complement strand
TGTTCGATACTCTGTTCAAGGGCTTTGGATGATACGCCCTGGATATTGCGTAGGGTAATAATAAACTGGTTATGCTTAATGGCACCGCGTTTTAATTTTTTTCGATGCCAGGTCCTGTGCACAATGCGCACACCATCTAATTGCAGTTTATCCCAGTCCGGCTTTTCCACTCCTTCAAGCTTAACCGTAAACCATTGTGAAGTAACAGCCTGCCGGTCTTTCAGGCCGGCATAGCCGACTTCTCTGGCTTCCACACCGGCAAAACGGGCCAGTTGCCGGGCCAGCCATTCGGTATTGGTATTGGTTTTTTCAATATACAGGCAGGCGTGGTTGCCCTCCCCGTCCGGCTCAAAACTCAGGGTTTCGCGAACAATAAAATCTTCAGGACAACTCTTAAACTCTGCTGTCCCCAATGGCTCAGCCCAGGCATAAGCCATCTGTTCCAGAGTGAGTATGGGAAATGATTCAGATAATTCAGACATTTCAGGCATTGACAGCCTGAGCATTAACACTCTGTAATAATACTACGGCATGAGCCGCTATACCTTCCTTGCGACCGGTAAAGCCCATTTTCTCTGTGGTGGTCGCCTTAATATTAATTTGTGATAAAGAAATATTCAGATCAGAGGCCAGATAATTGCGCATAGTGTTAATATGAGCCGCCATTTTGGGCGCCTGAGCAATAATGGTCATATCCACATTGGCAATCTGATAACCAGAATGACTGACTTCTTCCATAACCCGGGTAAGCAGTTTGCGACTGTCTATATTTTTAAATTCTTCAGAACTGTCTGGAAAATGCTTGCCGATATCTCCTAGTGCCATGGCACCCAGTAAGGCATCACATAATGCATGTACCAGTACATCGCCGTCAGAATGGGCCAGTAATTCATGAGTATAAGGGATTTTTGCCCCGCCGATGGTGATCCAGGTATTATCGGTTTGCCCCGGGGTATCGCTGAAACGGTGGGCATCATAACCATGACCAATTCTTAACATTTTATTTACCTGTTGTATTTGTCTGTCAACCTGGGAGTGCGGGCATCTTGCCCGCGTTTTACATGTAATTTTGATGCGGGCAGGATGCCCGCACTCCCAGGAAACTAATAAAGATTAAACTATCTTGCTGCAAAAAACTGTTCTGCAAGCTGCAGATCACCAGGATGAGTAATTTTTATATTACCGGGCTGGCCTTCCACCATTTTGGGTTTAAGACCCAACTGTTCTATAGCAGATGCCTCATCAGTGACCAGATATTTGTTATTGATGGCCTCTTCCAGGGCATTTTTCAGCAGTCCCAGGGGAAACATCTGCGGGGTTAGGGCGCGCCAGAGTTCACTGCGATCAACGGTTTCCAGCACTTCTCTGTCGGGATTACAGCGTTTAACCGTATCAGCCATAGGCAGCCCAAGTAAACCGCCGCAGTCACTGTCTGCCAGCTCGTTAATCAGCCGGTCTATATCAGCAACCGGGAGACAGGGGCGTGCTGCATCGTGAACCAGCACCCAGTGTTCCCCTTCTATCTGAGTCGATAACTCAGTCAGGGCATTAAGTACAGAATGACATCGCTCCTCACCCCCGGAAGCCATCAGCAGTGGTTTATTAATCGCCTGATAATGACCGGCAATATCCTGCCAGTAGGGATCACCCTCCGTAACCGCCACAATAATACCGGCAATATCCGGGTGCTGAACAAAGACATCCAGGGTCTGTTCCAGTACGGTTTTGCCCGCCAGAGGCAGATACTGTTTAGGTATAGAAGCCCCCATACGCTTACCGACCCCGGCAGCCGGTATAACCGCCCAGAAGGACTGATTTTTTTTATTATGAGCTGGCATAGTGATGAGTGCTAAAATTGTGAAATAAGCTGCGCCAGTAACTGACGTACTTTGGCCATACCTTCAAGCAGATTTCGGTCAATGGCTTCCATCGTAATTAATTCATCACTGATCCCCGCTGCCCAGTTGGCATTAACACAAATGGATACATAATCCATATTCAACTCTCTGGCCAGAGCGGCTTCCGGCATTCCGGTCATACCCACCATAGCACAGCCGTCCTGTTTTAATCGCTGTATCTCTGCCGCCGTTTCAAGTCGCGGCCCTTCGGTTGCAGCATAGGTTCCACCTTTAATTATATCAATACCCTGCTTTTGCGCGGCATCAAAAATACGTTGACTGAGATGCTTGCTATAGGGATATGAAAAATCAATATGAGTAACATGGCTGAGATTGCTTTCAAAGAAGGTATTTACCCGGCGGGTGGTATAATCAATAATCTGATCCGGTACAGCCAGGGTACCGGGTATCATATCATCACGAATACCGCCAACAGCATTAATGGCAAAAATACTGGTTACCCCCACTGATTTAAGCGCCTTGATATTGGCCCGGTAATTAATCATATGCGGAGGAATATTATGCGCGTGACCATGTCGCGCCATAAAAACGACTTCCTGTTCCGCACCATCAATACTACCAAAGGCCAGTGCTGAAGAAGGCTCACCAAAGGAAGTCATCACGATTTCCCGGCGGACAATTTCCAGGTTCTCCAGTTTGGTCAGACCGGTGCCGCCGATAATGGCAAATTTTTTATCACTTTTCTTTTCAGTCATGAACTAATGCCCCTTTATAAACCTTTTACGGCATAAATACCCGGGGCATTTCTGAGCATGCCCTTGTAGTCCATACCAAAACCAAACACATAGCGATCCGGCACATCCAGCCCTGAAAAATCAGGCCTGGTACCGTTTTTTCTGTCATGTTGTTTATTTACCAGTACCGCACTATAAACCTGTTCTGCTCCTTCATCCAGACAGTATTTTTTTATTTCATCCAGAGTTATACCCTCATCATGAATATCATCAACCAGCAGTACATTTCGGTTTTTAAGTTCAATCCGGGGTTTGTTCAGCCATTTTAGTTGACCGCCTGTGGTTTTATTCCGATAGCGAGTAGCGTGGATATAATCAACCTGCAGGGGAAAATCCAGTTCGGTCAGCAACAGTCCCATGGGAATAATGGCACCGTTCATAACACCAAGCACCAGTAAATTGGCATCCGCCAGCTGTTCTGTGATCGCTTCAGCCAGGTTTTTAACGGCCTCATGCACCTGTTCTTTGCTGTATAAACAGTCAGCCTGTTCTTTAACCTGCCAGCATTCCTGAAGAAGAGTATTAATCTGGGTCATATTTTGTCTTTTTTAATTAATAAGTAAAGGTAACGGTATTATCATCCATTGCTTCTGAAATTACATAGGCTCCACCAATGGTTTCAGTAATTTCAGGGATCAGGTCATCGCCCCATAAATCCAGGGTCGGTGTACACACCTTGAATTTTACTCCAGCCTCATAGGCTTCCCGTATATAATCATAAACGGTCTGCTCACTGTCCGGTTTAATAAAAAGCTTTTCTGCTACGCCTCGCACCGCCAACTCCCCGGAGCGTCCGGTCAAAATGACTTCTACTTCGTATTCCATTGCGGCAGCCACAGTAGCCTGAAAAAAGGGCGCACCCAGTTCGGCACTGTTATTTGGATCGGTATTGACCATTACAATTAATAATTTATCCGCCACGTATATCCCCTGTTAGCTTTTTTCTGTACCTGTATCTGCGGTACCCGCATACTGCGGTTCCAGCTGTGTTAATTCACCACTGAGGTGAATGGTAGATGTCGGGAAAGCTACTTCCGCACCGTGTTTTTCAATGATCTGAATAATACGGAACAGGACATCCTGTTTTACCTTATGGTATTTAACCCAGTTGGTGGTTTTAGTAAAAGTATAGATGAAAAAATCCAGTGATGAGGGAGCAAATTCATTAAAATTAACCATTAAGGTCTGTGTCGAGTCAATTTCATCGTGATAGTCCAGCATTACCCGGATATCCAGCAGGATCTCATCCAGCTTATCCACATCCTCATAACGCACACCAATGGTTTCCTTAATCCGTCGATGAGTCATACGGGATGGGTTTTCCACGGCAATATTGGCAAAAGTGGAATTGGGCACATACAGCGGACGCTTGTCAAAAGTACGAATGGTGGTCAGCCGCCAGCCAATATTTTCCACTGTGCCTTCAATATTGCGATCCGGTGAACGGATCCAGTCACCCACGGCAAAAGGACGATCCAGATAGATGATCAGACCACCAAAAAAGTTAGACAACAGATCCTTGGCAGCAAAACCCACGGCAATACCGCCAATACCCCCAAAAGCCAGTACCCCGGAAATACTGACACCCAGTTCCTGCAGCATAATCAGAGCACCAGTAATAAAAATCGAGGCACGAATTAGCTTGGCAACGGCCTGAATAGTGGTTATGTCATAACTGGCATCTTTTTTACGACCGATATGAATAATATTACGTTCTGCCCGGACCACAATACGCAGAGCCAGCCAGGTAAAGATTAAAATCATACCAACTTCACGTACCGGAACCACCAGTTTGTCAAACACACTGACATTATTGGCATCCGCAATCACATTGGCTGCAGTCGTTATACCCCAGAGCCATATAAAGGCTGAGATGGGCCTGGCCAGAGAATCCAGCAGCGCATCATCCCAGGGGTTTTTAGTGGTCTCGAGCTTCTTTTTTAGCTTGTTGATTATTCTTTTCTGAAAAAAATTAAATAACAGTGCTATCAGAATGATTAAAAAAGCCTCGGTGATCCACAAGCCGTCACCACGTAAAAAATCCAGTTGTAACAGCCACTGTTTTAATTCAAATTCAGCAGAATCCATACCACCCTCTTAAGCCTTGATAATGTTCTATCTAATTATAATCCGTTGGATCCAGCAGATCCTGTGACGGCTCTTCTACATATTTTGCCAGCATGGCACGGGCTTCTTTCCAGCGCGGTTCAGAAACCAGAGTCTCCCGACTGACAAAATGCTGACCATGCATATGCGATAACCTTAAACTGGAAGCCGGATCACTATAGCCCTTTAAGCTACGCACCACATCCCAGGCCGCCGCCCGGTTATTACAGACCAGAATCATATCACATCCGGCCTGCAGAGACAGTTGCGCCCGCTGAATATAATCCCCGGCAATCACCGCCCCTTCCATGCTCAGATCATCACTGAATACAGTCCCCTGAAAATGCAGTTTTTCTCTTAACAGCGTTTTCATCCAGTAAGCAGAAAAACCCGCCGGTTGCGGATCCACCTTAGAATAAATCACATGAGCCATCATCAGGGCATTAAGACCATCATCAATCAGAAACTTAAACGGCCTTAAATCCTCCAGCTCAATATCCACAAACGGCCGGTCATCCACCGGCATAGCCACATGTGAATCCGCCGCAATCGAACCATGCCCCGGAAAATGTTTACCGGTCGCCTGCATCCCCGCTTCCTTCATCCCCAGAGTAAATGCCTGCGCCAGCTTGCCCACCACAAAAGGATCACTATGAAACGCCCGATCCCCTATCACTGTACTGATCCCCTTATCCAGATCCAGCACCGGCGCGAAACTAA
The DNA here is from genome assembly GCA_027076245.1 of Gammaproteobacteria bacterium. Taxonomy (GTDB): domain Bacteria; phylum Pseudomonadota; class Gammaproteobacteria; order GRL18; family GRL18; genus JANELJ01. Next base: position 3,940 of record JALTKC010000554.1, on the reverse strand, counting down.
TATCAATCCCCGTAGAACGGATCTCACTGGCCATCAACCAGCCACACTCTCGAGACAACTCCAGTGCCAGCGACTGATCCGTATCATAAATGTCCCCAAACCGGCGCATCGCCGGCAAAATCGTAAACCCGTCCCGAAACCTCTGCACTCGCCCGCCTTCCTGATCCACCGCAATCAGCAAGCGCGGCGTCCTGAGCCCATGAATAGCCTTAACCAGCTTCTCCACCTGCTCCAGAGAATGAAAATTCCGGCCAAATAAAATCACCCCGCCCACAGCCGGATCAGAAAGCAACTCCCGATCATCCGCCGTCAGCTCATACCCCTCAATATCCACCATTACTGGACCCAGTGTCATATTTTTTCCTTTTTACTTTTCATTTCTCTCCTCCTCACCCCTCACACCCTCAAAAGGTGAAAACCATACTTAAACCAAACCTCGGAGTATCAGAGTCCGGGTGGCTCTTGCTGAAGTTTCGGAAACAGGGATGTTTCCGAAAAGCCCCCATGGACACGCTCTTTATTATAAGAGAAAGGCGTCTTCAGCAAGAGCCACCTGGACTCCGATACGGATCACATTTATTTCCCCCCAAAAACATCTTCACTTTTTCCCCTTAATATCCAACCAGTCTCTCACCCCATCCCCAACCATATTCACCGCCATCACCACCAGCATCAATGCCACCCCCGGCACCAGCACCATATGCGGCGCCATCAAAAGATACTGCGCCCCGTCCCGAATCATACTCCCCCAGGAAGCCTCCGGCGCCTGAATCCCCAGCCCAAGAAACGACAGCCCTGCCTCCGCAATCACAATATTGGCAATACCAAAGGTCAGCTCAATCAATAACGGCGCCACAATCAGAGGCAAAATATGCCAGCCGATAATCCGCCCATGAGAAGCCCCCAGCGCCCGGGCTGCCAGCACATGCTCACTTTGCTTAATAGACATCACCTGAGCCCTGGACAGCCGGGCAAATCCTACCCAGCCGACCACACTCAAAGCAATAATCACATTAGCAATCCCCGGACCCATCAGCCCCGACAGAGCAATCGCCAGCAGAATACCGGGAAAAGCCATAAAAATATCAATAATGCGCACAATCAGATGATCCCACTGCCCACCGGCATAACCGCTTAAAACACCAATAGTCGTACCAATAAACAGCGAAACCAGTACCACCCCGAAAGCCACGGTAAACGAAGTGTAAGCACCAGCCAGCAGGCGATCAAACAAGGGCCGTCCCAGATCATCATAACCCAGAAAACTGTCTGCATCCGGTAAGTTCAGAATCTTTTCCAGACTGACTGTATTAGGGTGCAAATCTAGAAAAGGAACCAATACGACCATCAGTAACCAAAGTAACAAAATGACTGTGGAAAAATAAAACCCCGTATTAAAGGAACGTATTTTATTCATTGGCTGATCCGTATCCTCGGATCCAGCATACCGTAAACAATATCCGTCAGAGTATTGATAACGACATAAGTCGTACTGATTAATAAAATACAGGCCTGTACTACAGGATAGTCACGCTTTTGAATAGACTCAATAGTTAACTGCCCCAGCCCCGGCCAGGAAAATACCATTTCCGTGATCACGGCACCGGCCAGCAGCGCGCCAATTTGCAGACCAATCAGAGTTATCACCGGCAGCATGGCGTTTTTCAGGGCATGCAGACCAATAACCCGCAGGCTGCCCAGTCCCTTGGCTCTGGCCGTACGAATATAATCTTCATTAAACACTTCCAGCAGAGAAGCCCGTATCATACGGGACAAAATAGCCGCCAGTGCCGTACCCAGTGTTAATGCCGGTAATACCAGAGAACTCAGTCCATCCCGGCCACTAACCGGAAACCAGCCCAGCATAATGGCAAACACCAGAATCAGCAGTGGTCCCATTAAAAAGTTGGGGATAGAAATACCGGTTAAGGAAAAGACCATGGCCGCTGTATCAGCTGTTTTACCTTTTTTCAGTGCCGCCATAATACCCAGGGGAAAGGCAATCAGAAAGGCTACCAGCAAGGCGGCAATACTCAGTTCCAGTGTCGGGATCATGCGTTCTGAAAGCAGTTCAGAAATAGCCTTTTTTGAATGCAGAGACTGACCCAGATCAAAGTGAGCTAATTTGTTCAGATAGTTAATAAACTGTTGCGGCAGGGATTGATCCAGCCCCAGAGCATGACGCAGCATTGCCCGGTCCACCACACTGGCCGACTCACCCAGCATGACTTCAACGGGATCGCCCGGTACCATGTGGATCAGCATAAAGACAATAAAAACCACACCGAAAACCACAATAAAGGCACTGAACAGACGGCTGACAATATAGCTCAACATGCCGTATTATTCCTGTCCGGCAATATAAACCGGCAGGCCGCACGGCACCCGGTCAAACAGTTTAATGATCTCGGCATTGCGCATTTTAATGCAGCCGTGGGAACTGGGTATGCCCATAGGATTGGTATCAGGACAGCCATGAATATAAATATAGCGTCTCATGGTATCGCACTCCCCAAGCCGGTTAAAACCCGGTTCCAGACCACTGAGCCACATTATCCGGGTTAAAATCCAGTCCCGCCCGGGGTGCTCGGCCTGCAATTGCTCAGACCAGATTTCACCGGTTGGACGGCGGCCCACAAAGACCGTATCCGGTGCACAGCCTGCACCGATTTTTGCGCGAATTTTATGCCAGCCTCTGGGTGTACATTCACTGCCGAAGCGTTCTCCCACACCGTTTTTACCCGTAGCAATCCGTGTTTTATAAACAGTTTTACCGGCCTGAATATAATACAGTTGTTGTTCTGGAACAGATATATAAATAAACTCATCCGGTAAGGGGGTATCGCCGGGTCCGTTTAAATCAGGCTTCATTCTTTATTGCTACCCATTCTTTATTGCTATCTTAGTTTATGACTATCTTGTTTATTATTGTCTTTAAGCTTCTGAGCCATTATCAGACCATCATAATTACCGTCAACTGACACCTGATAATTTTTAATATTATCTCTGTAAAAAGCAATATTATCCTCATACCACAGGGAAATATAGGGTAATAATTGGTTTAACCGCTGTTGCAGTTTCCGATATAACTGAGCCTGCTTGTGTAAATCCGTTTCCTGTTCTGCCTGTGCAATTAGCTGATCCACCAGAGCATCCTTTAATCGTCCACGGTTTGCTCCGCCCGGCGGTAAGGACTGGCTGTGAAACACATAACGGAAAATATCCGGAGTGCGGATACCGACCCAGGTCAGGCTGTATAACTGAAACTTGCCTTTTTTAATATCACCATAAAAGGTTCCCCAGTCATAACTGCGGATATCCACATCAATATAAACTTTTTTCAACTGACTTTGAATAATTGTGGCAATACGGATCCGAAAGGGATCGCTGGAGGTTTTATAACTTAACTGCAGAGGATGTTGTTCAGAATAGCCCAGAGACTGTATGATCTGTCTGGCTCTGTCAGGATGATAATCGTAAGACTTTATATCAGCACCCAGCCAGTGCCGGGACGGGAAAAAGCCCTGGGCACTCTGAGCGGCATTGCCCAGAGCGTATTGAATAATTTTGTCCTTATCCAGGGCATAAGCAATGGCTTTTCTTATCAGTAAATTAGCCGTTAACGGATCCTGCAGATTAAAGCCCAGATAAGTGTAGTTTGAACCGGGACGGCTGATAAAACCAATACTTTTTTGCTTTTTAAGATAGGCAATATGCTCCGGCGGTAAATTATTCTGAATAATATCCAGCTCTCCACGCAGCAGTCTTAATACCCGTACCGTTGGATCCTTTACCTGCAGAAACTCTGCTTTTTGTTGATCGCTCACTCTTTGCAGATATAACTGCCCGTCAAAAGGCCAGCGTAAAAATTTGAATGGGCCACTGCCCACCGGCTGGTGATTAAAAGGATGGTGTTTTGCCAGTAAATCGGCAGGCATAA
>JALTKC010000553.1 GCA_027076245.1 Gammaproteobacteria bacterium | reverse complement strand
TGTGCCCGGGCCAACCTTCAATGCCATGCTCAGTAAAATCAAAAGTGGACAGTTAAAAGTGGGCATGACGATAGTAGAGACACCGCAGCGCAGCCAGTCTCTGTGGTTTAGCGAGCCTTATTTTACCGCTCATAAAATAATTGTTTCCCGACGTTCCTCACAGCAGTTTCGGACCCCTGATGAACTGTCAGGCAAAACCGTGGCCATGGAGGAAGGTTATTATAGTGTTGATTTAATAAAGAAAAAATACCCGAATATCAGGCTTAAATTATTGCCTTCCACTCTGGATGCCCTTAATACGGTATCCTGGGGGCAGGCTGATGCCTATATTGGGAACGGTGTTGTTGTTGAATGGTTAATTAATGAATATCAGATTGCCAATCTGGCCATTAGTGGTGATGCCGGCTTAAAACCATCCAGACAACGCTTTGCTGTGTTTAAAGACGATGCCTGGCGGCCTCTGGTAAGGATTATCAATAAAGCTCTGGCTCAGATAAATGAACCACAGAGAAAGGCTATTTTTAAAAAATGGATTGGTTTTGTATCCGGTACTGATGATCTTAAATCCCGGATCCAGTTGAGCGATACAGAATTAAACTGGTTAAAACAACATACGGGTATTCGTCTGGGGATTGACCGCCACTGGCCGCCGGTAGAATTTGTGGATCATAAGGGCCAGTATCAGGGGTTGTCTTCAGATTTTATAGAAATATTTGCACAGGCGTTTGATATCAATGTTGAGGTTGATACCAGCCTGACCTGGGAGCAGGTTATACAGCAGGCACAAAAACAGCAACTGGATCTGCTGCCAGCAGTACTTAAAACCCCTGCCAGAGAAAAATATCTGAATTTTACCCGTCCTTATCTTGATTTCTCAACGGTTATTTTTGTTAATGAACAACGGATGCACACCACAACGCTGCAGGACCTGCACGGTAAAAATGTGGGCATCGAAGAATCTTATGCTGTTCGTGAACTGGTGCATCGGGATCACCCTGAAATTAAACTGGTCACCGTAAAAAATAATAAGGACGGTCTGGAACAGGTGGCACTGGGTAAAATTGATGCTTATATCGGCAACCTGACCACCAGCAGTTATCTGCTCAATAAATTTGGTATCAGTAATGTTAAAGTGGGCGGTACAACACCCTATGCCATGGACTTACGTATGGGGGTCAGAAAAGACTGGCCGGCGCTGGTCACCATACTTAATAAATATCTTAATGCCCTGAGTGAAGAAGACATTGCCCGTATTCGCCATAAATGGTTAACAGTTAAATATGATGTCCAGGTGGATTACAGCACTATTCGCAATACTATTATTATTGCCGGTCTGTTATTGCTGCTGAGCTTTTCCTGGATTGTGTATTTTCGGCAGAAAAACACGGCCTTGCAGCGCAGTGAAGAACAACTGAATCAAATTATTAATACCGTACCTCTGGCGATTATGATGACCGATGACAGCGGCACCATTATCCGTGCTAATAGCTTTGCTGAAGACCTTATGGAAAGTGAAGAGACGGTAGTCGGGCAGAACATTACCCACTTTTATTATGATCTGGAACAGAGAAAAACGGTTATTAATCAGCTCAGGCAGCATAAAAAAATTAAAAACCAGCAAATTTACTTTCAAACCACTGGAAAAAAAGTCCTCAAGGGGCTGTTTTCTGCTGTACGGGTTACTATGGCGAACAGGGAAGCTAACCTGGGCATATTTGTTGATCTCTCAGAACGGATAAAAATGGAAGAAGAGTTAAAACAGGCCAAGGAAGCATCAGAGCAGGCCAGTCGTTTTAAAAGTAATTTCCTTGCCAATATGAGCCATGAGATCCGCACACCTATGAATGCCATTATTGGCATGACGCATCTGGTGTTAATGACGGAACTTAGCCAGAAGCAGCTGGATTATATCCGTAAAATTGATATTTCCGCACATAATTTGCTGGCGATTATTAATGATATTCTGGATATTTCTAAAATTGAAGCCGGTAAATTAATTATAGAAAAAACCACGTTTAATCTGGATGAGGTACTGCAGCATATAAACGATCTGACCTCATTAAAAGCGGCGGATAAAAATCTGTCTGTAAGGTTTAATAAAGCGGCAGATGTACCGCTTAATCTGCTGGGCGATCCCTTAAGGCTGGGTCAGGTTTTGCTTAATCTGGTGCAGAATGCTATTAAGTTTACTGAGCAGGGTGAAGTTGTGGTTAATATCACCAGAGTTCAGCCTGCAGATGAACAAAACGACCAATGTCTTAACCTTCAGTTTTCAGTCTCTGATACGGGTATCGGTATTGAGCCTGATAAACTGAAGCGCCTGTTTGAACCTTTTATTCAGGCAGATAACTCCATCAGTCGTCAGTACGGAGGAACCGGGCTTG
>JALTKC010000552.1 GCA_027076245.1 Gammaproteobacteria bacterium | reverse complement strand
TGGAAAAAGGCAGTCATATTAATGCCGATGCGGTTATAACGGGTAAAGGCGGTAAAGTCATTATCTGGTCTGATGATAAAACCACATATAAAGGACAAATAACTGCAAAGGGTGGCAAACAAACGGGGGATGGTGGTTTTGTTGAGGTATCCGGAAAGAAAAAACTGAATTTTAAAGGTGAGGTAAATACCTCAGCAGATAATGGTAGTAGTGGTACTTTATTGCTGGATCCAGAATATATTAAAGTGGCTGAAGGGGATGGAATCCTGCCTCATCATATATTAGATTCAATTCATAACTGGCTAGATAGTGACATTTTGTATAGTGAGGAAGGAGATGACAGTATTACCATTACTGAAAATCAACTGGAAAGTATTAATTCCGACATCATTCTACAGGCAACCGTAGGGATTGAGTTTGAAAGCTTTGAACTTGAACTGAATAATAATCTGACCATTGAAACACGTAATGACATATCAGAGGGTGATGATCAGAAACAAACGGATAATATTCATGGTATTAATGTATCTAATGTGGATATTAAATTAAACAACGGTGATCTAATTTTAAATAGCGGTCAGGATAGCATGCTGACCGGTCAGGATGATCCAGGTGTTGAAATAAAACTGGGTAAAATTGAGACAGCCGGTTCGCTTAGTGTAGCATCTTCCGGAAAAGTTACTATAAACAGGAATATAAAGTCAGGTTCAGATGTTTTACTGGATTCAGGCAATAAAACTTTAGAAACAACATTAAATGTTGTTATTGAAAGTACAGGCAGTAGTGTTACTTTAAATGGTAAACTTAACTCAACAGGCAATAGTGTAAATGTTAATGCCCTTACTGAAGTAAACCTCGCAGAAGCGGAGGCTGATAGCTTAACTGTACAGTCTGATAAGCTCAATTTAAAAGGTGATATTACAGCCGTAAATAATATAGACTTTTCGGCTGTTAATAATGTGCAGTTAAATGCAGACATTAATCTTAGCAGTGATCAGAATATTGATTCAAGCAATGGTATCAGCGGTACATCCAATAGCCTGAGCATGGCTGCCGATACTATTAATCTGGGTACAGCTGAACTGGGTGGGCTGGATGTTCAGGCGGACACCCTTAATTTAAGCGGTGATCTAAACCTGAACAGTGCTGTTGACTTTACTTCCGTAAATACCCTGCAGGTTGCAGGAAGTCGCACAATTGATACCGCCTCTGCTAATGGCAATATTAATTTACAGCAGACCCGTGTACAGGGGAATGGCCTGAGTCTGGATTCCGGCAGCGGCAATATCTACCTGGGTCAGGTATCCCTTGACCGCTTAAGCCTGATGGCTCAGCAGGCTCATTTATTCAATAATATAACAACCCGCTATCAGCTGGATCTGAATAATATCAGCACACTGGTTTTACAGAACGATCTGACTTTAAGTTCAACAGACTCATCGTTGAATCTTGGTGCCGATATTAACGGCAGCTATGCTCTGATACTGGATGCCGACACAATTAATCTGTCCGGTGTAAACAGCGATTCATTAAATATCAGTCGGGATGGAAGCCAGACCTTTTTATCGGGTGATATTACCACACAGAACGGTATAAGTTTTGCGGACAACAGTAGTTTGACACTGTTACAGAACAGCCATATGCAGGCAGACGGGGATATTAAACTGGCTGAACAGATCAGCGGCAGTTATATTCTGAATGTAAACAGTCAGAGTGGTGATCTGGATATAGGTCAGGTCAGCTTAGAAGGTCTGGATATAAGCAGTCAGGGTCAGACTCGTCTGCATGGAAATATCAGTACGACCAATACTCTGGACTTTACTTCAGCTGATAATGTGCAGTTAAATGCAGATATTAATCTTAGCAGTGATCAGAATATTGATTTAAGCAATGGCATCAGCGGTACAGGCAATACTCTGAATATGGCGGCCGATATTATTAATCTGGGTACAGCCAAACTGGGTGGGCTGGATGTTCAGGCGGACACCCTGAATTTAAGCGGTGATTTAAACCTGAACAGTGCTGTTGACTTTGCTTACTTAAATACCCTGCAGGTTGCAGGAAGTCGCACAATTGATACCTCCTCCGCCAATGGCAATATTAATTTACAGCAGACCCGTGTTCAGGGGAATGGCCTGAGTCTTGATGCCGGCAGCGGCAATATCTACCTTGGTCAGGTATCCCTTGACCGCTTAAGCCTGATTGCTCAGCAGGCTCACCTATTCAATAATGTAACAACCCGCTATCAGCTTGATTTAAATAATCTTGGCACACTGGTTTTACAGAACGACCTGACTTTAAGTTCAACAGACTCATCGTTGAATCTTGGTGCCGATATTAACGGCAGCTATGCTCTGATACTGGATGCCGACACAATTAACCTGTC
>JALTKC010000551.1 GCA_027076245.1 Gammaproteobacteria bacterium | reverse complement strand
TTGACACGCAGGGAGTGCTGCCCGAGCGTGACCACCGAGAAAACATCACCCCGGAAGTGGTTCTGGGCAAGAAAGTCTGGGAAGACAACGACTGTATTGGTTGTCATACCCTGCTGGGCGAAGGCGCATACTTTGCACCTGAGCTGGGCAATGTATACAAACGATTCGGCAACAGTAAGGAAGCCATTATCGGTTTCATCAAGAGCCGCCCTAAAAACGGTATTCCTGGCCGTCGCAGCATGCCTCAGTTCAATCTGAGTGACGAAGAGCTGAACGCCATTGCTGAGTTCCTGAAATGGACCTCTGAAGTGAATACTGCCAACTGGCCACCAAACATTCAGGGTTAAGGGAGAGTAAGGACTATGCAATATCAATCACAATCTGTTGCGAAACTGTATTTTATCGCAGCCATTGGCCTGTTTTTAGGTCAAATCCTGTTTGGTGCCGTATTAGGCGCCCAGTATATCTGGGGAGACTTTTTATTCCCGGCTATTCCATTTAACGTAGCCCGTATGGTGCACACCAACCTGTTAATCGTCTGGTTACTGTTCGGCTTTATGGGTGCGGCCTATTACCTGGTACCGGAAGAATCGGAAACCGAACTGTTCAGTCCCATGCTGGGCACCTTACTGTTCTGGATATTCCTGGCGGCCGGTGCCGCGACCATTTTAGGTTACCTGCTGGTACCTTATGCCACCCTGGCTGAGTTGACCATGAACGACCTGTTGCCCACCATGGGGCGGGAATTTCTGGAACAGCCCACAATCACCAAAATCGGTATTGTCATCGTGGCCCTGGGCTTCCTGTTTAATATCGGCATGACCATATTAAAAGGCCGTAAAACCGTTATCAGCATGATTCTGTTTATCGGTCTGGTGGGGCTGGCGGTCTTCTTCCTGTTCTCCTTTGTTAACCCCAGTAACCTGATTGAAGACAAATTCTGGTGGTGGTGGGTTGTCCACCTGTGGGTAGAAGGCGTCTGGGAACTGATTATGGGAGCGATTCTGGCCTTCGTACTAATTAAGACCACCGGTGTTGACCGTGAAATCATTGAAAAATGGTTATACATCATTATCGCCATGAGCTTAATCACCGGTCTGATAGGTACCGGACACCACTACTACTGGATAGGTACCCCTGAGTACTGGCAGTGGTGGGGCTCTATCTTCTCAGCCATGGAGCCAATTCCTTTCTTCATGATGGTACTGTATGCCTTTAACATGGTGAACCAGCGTCGTCGTGAACACCCCAACAAGGCGGCGGTCTTATGGGCCCAGGGCACTGCGGTTATGGCCTTTTTAGGCGCGGGTGTATGGGGCTTTATCCATACTCTGGCACCGGTTAACTACTACACCCACGGTACCCAGGTCACTGCGGCACATGGTCATATGGCTTTCTATGGCGCCTATGTCATGATTGTACTGACCATTATCTCCTACGCCATGCCTCTGCTGCGTGGTCGTGCGGCGGCTAACAGCAACCAGTCACAGGTGGTTGAGATGTGGGGCTTCTGGTTAATGACCGTAGCTATGGTCTTTATTACCCTGTTCCTGACCGCCGCAGGCGTACTGCAGGTCTGGTTACAGCGTTACACTGAAAACCCCATGGGCTTTATGGAAGTACAGGACAAGCTGCAGGTATTCTATATGATGCGTGAAGTAGCGGGGATTGTCTTCCTGATTGGGCTGCTGGTTTATATCTACAGCTTCTTTGTTAAGGGTGAGGAAGCGGCAGCTTAAAAAGAGCAGCGCTGAGCGTTGAGCGCTGAGGAAGAGCCGGACTGTTTTTTAGTTCTTGCTCTTGCTCTTTCTCAGCGCTCAACGCTTCTTTATTTTTCCCCCCCACTCCATTATAATTTCCGTCACTTACAACCGTGTCGCTTAATCAAATAAAAAAACATCCCCGACACACCGACAGGAATTATACGCTTGAGTATCAGCAAACTATTTCAGCAGGAACTGCGTCAGCATTATCTGTTTCGTCGCCTACCGGACGATGCCTTTAGTCATATACTGGATAAATCTAATCTTATGTCTTTGCACAGGAATGAGATCTTGTTTGATCAGGGTGATCCGGCTTCCCGGTTTTTTCTGGTACGAAATGGTCAGATAATGTTATTCCAGACTTCTCCTGAGGGTAATGAGAAAGTTGTGGATATTATCGGTCCGGGGCAAACATTTGCCGAAGCTGTTATGTTTATGGAAGGCAATCGTTATCCGGTTAATGCCAGGGCAACGACAGATACCGAGTTGTTTTATTTTGATAATGCCGCTTTTATTGAAGAACTGCAGAATTCCAATACACTGTGCTTTGCCATGATGGCGGATATGAGTACCCGTCTGAAAGGTCTGCTGACGGAGATCAGCGAACTGACTATCTTTAATGCCAAGCACCGCTTAATCAGTTATTTATTGGGTCATATCAATGACTTACAGGAACAACCGACGGTTAAGCTAACAGCAACCAAATCCATGATTGCTTCCCGGCTATCCATTACTCCGGAAACGTTTTCGCGCATACTGTCCAAGCTCAAAAAGGAAGGCCTGATCAGTATTGAAGATGAAACCATTACTCTGGTTCAGCCGGAAAAGCTCAAAGAAATCATTGGCGAATCATTTGAACGCAATAAAAATGGCTGTATGTCATAAAAGCAAAGGTTCCGATAACTTATACTGAAAACTTTCTGACCAGATTGTCCATTTCCTTAACCAGGTTTTCAACGTCATGGCTGGAACGGGTGACTACTTCAGAACCGGTCACAATACCATGAGCAACTTCGTTAATCATGGTGACATTGCCTTTAATTTCTTCTGTTGAACGGCTTTGTTCGGTTGCCAGATCCGCAATTTTGGCATTCATATCTGAAATCATGGCCACCGCAGATGAAATAGTGGAGAGTGATTTACCGGCCAGAGAGGCCTGGGATACACTGTGCTGAGCCTGTTCCTTACCTTCACTCATAACACTGACCGCCTGATTTGAAGCCTGCTGCAGGCGCTCAATCATTTCTTCAATCTCCTTGGTGGACTCCTGAGTACGGCTGGCCAGTGTACGCACTTCATCAGCTACTACAGCAAAGCCCCTGCCCTGTTCACCGGCCCGTGCTGCTTCAATAGCCGCATTTAAAGCCAGCAGATTGGTCTGTTCCGCAATGCTCTTAATCACATCTATGACGGTACCAATGTTTTCACTGTCTCTGGCCAGTTTTTCCAGTGCCTCAGAGGTCGTATCCACATTACTGGCCAGGCTGGTGATTGAGCTGATGGTTGAATTAACTTCCTGCTGGCCTTTCCGGGTTTCATCACTGGCATTAGCCACCGCACTGGAAGCCTCATTGGCATTATTTGCCATCTCCTGAACCTTAACCGACATATTACTGATGGCTCCAGCTACCCGTTCGGTCTGCTGTTTCTGCTGATCAATTTTACTTTGCGTCTGCTCAGAGACCTCATTCATGGAACTGCAGGTGCTTGACAGGCGCTGACTGACATCCATGATCTGACGCACAATAGCACGCAGACTTTCCGTCATTTCATTAAAACTATGAGCAATATCCCCAACCATATCATGACTGGTTACATCCAGGTGTCGGGTCAGATCATTTTTACTGATGGCATTGGCCGTAGATGATATGCACTGCAGTCGCTTAAGCAGAATAACTTTCATCAGCAGATAATTGATCAAACCAATACTGATACCAGCCACAATACAGGAAACCACAAACCAGAACAGCATGCCGTCCTTCCACTCAACAAACAAATCTGCCCATAACGGAAAAATTGAACCAATAAGCAAACCAAACGCTATAAATGCAAAAAAAAGGTTTTTTAAAATACTTGGTTTACCTAAAGAAAATGACGCGGCCATTTTATCCCCCTGTTTATCGAATCCTTAACGGTTTTTGGCAACACTTTTTTGCAACACTTTTTTGCAACACTTTGTGTAACTTAACGGCAGAGTTTAAAAAAAGTTTAAGTTTTAGTTATATATAGTTTAATAAAAATATAGTCTATTTAAGTTTTTCTGCCATATTTACACATACTTTCTACCAATAATTTCTGGCTTAATATTTGCATATTTTATTTAAAAACTCATGTTTCCTATTAAAAGACAATAAAATGACACTTTCACTATGTACAAAGATCTATAATCATTTTTTCCGCACCCGGTTAAGGGTCATTGTGTATGCACTTGTTGTTCTGTCTGTTCCTGTAATTCCTGTTGTTTCTATAGCTCAGTCCCCTATTGATGCCCCCTTACAGTCTCATGAATCCATCAGAACCGCCGCGGTGGATTTTGTTCGCTCACAGATCCCCGAAGGGGTAAAAATTCAGGACATTAAAGCCGGAAAGCTGGATTCCCGAATTCGTTTCAGAGAATGCTCTGAAGCTTTACAGGTTCGTTCTTCCATGAACCGGAATATATCCAGTCACTGGACCATTAATGTACGCTGTGAAGCCCCGGTGGCCTGGAATATTTATATTCCGGTAAAAACCACCCTGTTACAGAAAATGCTGGTCAGCCGTACAACCATTACCCGGGGAGAAATTATAACTCCGGATAAATTAAAACTGACCGAACGGGTAATAACCAACCAGAATCAGAAGTATTTCAGTAACTTAAAAGATGTAGTTGGCCGGCAGGCCAGAAGAAGTATTCGTCCTGACAGAGTAATAAATAGTTCCATGCTCCAGGAAGCTTATCTGGTTCACAAAAAGGAGCCAGTCTTAATCTATGCCCAGAATCAGAAGATCCGTATCAGTGTTAAAGGAACCGCCTTAAAAAACGGTAAATACAACGATATTATCAGGGTAAGAAATAACAGCTCAAAAAAGATAATTGACGCCGTTGTCGTTGACAGAGGCGTTGTGGCTATTAATTTCTAGGCATATTTAAAACCAAATGAATTGCGTTGATGTGAATCAACTCACAAACATCCGATTTTTAGAAATTCAGGCCAGAAAATGCTAAAGTTTACCTGCTATAAGCCGATACTATAGCTAAACGGGAGAGCATTACATTATGCCTATAGATATTAATAGTATAAATAACAATACGACTCAGACCAAAAAGCTTAATAACAGTTATGTTAAGCTGGTGGATTCTGAAACAGGCAGTGTTTCGAACAGCAGACAGAGCGCTAAGGACTCTGTCAGTCTGACAGGTATGTCACAGCGGGTCAAAGCCATGGAAGAACAGGTCGCCCGCCTGCCCATTATTGACACACAGAAAGTTGAACAGGTTAGAACAGCCATAAATAACGGCACCTATGAGTTCAATTCTGAGCGTATTGCAGAAAAAATGATTAAATTTGAAAGGGAGCTGTTCTAGTAAATAATTTAAACACCGGTTTTCTAACAGGCCGGTTCTTAAATGCAATACAGTGTAGAACGGTTAGCCCAATCATTTTTTAGCTATTATTTTAGTAATTTTTAAAAACTTAAAAGCATAAATAATACAGGATAATGACAATGACCCCGTTACTACAAGATCAGACCGTCTCTGCCCCAAGCTGCTCTAGTCAGAACGAACAGCCCCTACTGGATATCCTCACTGAAGAACACCAGTGCCTGTTACAGGTCACCGAATTACTTACCCGGGAACACGATGCCATTGTTCGCCATGATACCGAACAAATGGGGCTTTTACTGGATAAAAAACTGCCTTTATTAAGCCAGCTTGAACAACTGGATCAACAGCGTCAACAGTATTTTCAAAAACTGACCGGCTTCCCCTATCATGATGGTAATTTTGCCCGTTATATCTCAGAACAGGCTTCAGAACCAGTACAAGAACTCTGGGCACTTATTACAACCCAACTGCCGGAATGTAAAACCCAGAACGAACTGAATGGGCGTATTATCAGCATGCAAAAAAAAAATACCGAACAGATCCTGCAGATCCTGACCGGACAATCGGCCAATACTACTCAAACCTATAGCCATCTGGGTCAGACCAGCCAGCAGAAAAAAGCGGCTCTGTATACCTCTGTATAATTTTTTCAGGTATTATATTCCAGAAAGAACTCAGCGTATTGACCGGGAGGAAAAGTATCCGTGTTTAAATTTAGACTCCCTGCTTTTTTCAGTTTCTGGAATAAATCATCAAAAACACTGCAAAAAAGTGTTATCGACACGCCCCGGGACATCGCCCGTATGCTGCAGAGGATGCAGGAACATATTGTTATTGTTACCGCCAGATTTGACTCCGATCCGGATACCTACAACACATCTATTATTAAAGTGGATGCCGGCAAAGAACTGTTTCACCTGGATGAGTTCCTGCCATCTGTCGGCAATGAGCAGCTCAGAAAACTGCAAAAAGTCTCCTTAAGAAGCCGTCTGGACGGCGCCATTCTTACGATGAATGCTCTGTTAAAAAGTGCCGAACAGGAAAACGGTACCCCTTATTTTATAATGCACTTTCCTAAGCAGATCCGTTCCTTACAACGCCGGGAAAGCTATCGTGTCAGTATACCTGTCAGCAAACGTATTCAGGCCACCATGCAGAGTGATGCCGGGCATTTTATTGCCGGCTTCCTGCATGATATTTCCTTCAGCGGCGTTTCTATACGCCTTGAAGAAACACCGGACTTTGGTTTTAAAGAGCAGGATTTAAAAGCGGGCATGAACATCCCCTTTTTAACCCTGCACCTGGATGAAGTCATTACCTGCTCCATGGAAATCATACGCATTTCCCATGCTGTGGGTCATATTATCGTCTCCGGCCGTCTGGAAGATGTATCCCCCGTACATCAACGCAATATACAACAGTTTATTCGACGCCTCGACCGGGAAAAAAGGCAGCAGGAAAAAGAAATAGTTTAAACAAATAGTTTTAAAAACCCCCGTTTTTTACCAGAATTTATGGTAATATTACGCCCGTTGCCCCCGTAGCTCAGCTGGATAGAGCAACCCCCTCCTAAGGGGTAGGTCGGACGTTCGAATCGTCTCGGGGGCGCCATTTTTTTAATATTGCCTGCCTGATTTACTCTATTTTAGAAAAATAATAGTTTGTCCCTTACTTATGTAAATATGTCGGGTAAGAAACCGCTGATAGTTTTTTTAAGTTTTATTGTTATACTGACTGAACATTACTGTTTTAAGGATACACTCAATGCCGCATCAGCTTACCTGGGAAAACAAAGGGGTTTTATCTCAGTATTCCGGGCCGTTTACTGAGGCTATTCATGCAGAAGGTCTGCATAAACTTTTTGGTGATCCCAGAATAGACAACATTAAATATATTATTGGTGATTATTCTGACGTTAATGGCAGCCTTTTAACAGAAGAATATGTTGATTATCCAGTGGCTATTACAACTGGAGCCGCTTTATATTTAAGAGATCTAAAAGTTGCCCTCGTGGCCAGAGACACGAATATAGCCAGGCTTTGTCATCAATTCAGGCAAATGGCAAAAAACGTTAATGCCCACTGGGAATTTCAGATTTTTGAAGATTTAGAGGGTGCCCGTAAATGGATTAACAGCAGCCTTTAGGTGTTTTAGAGGTTTATTATCCGGGATCAGAATTTTCCATTGAATCCGGCGATAGCGGTTTGACATGAATGGCTCCATAGGTTTCTGTCTGAACAATTTCCAGCATACGCTGCTTACTGAGTTCCAGTATCGCAAGAAAAGTTACAACCACACCGCTACGCCCTTCTTCATAGGTAAACAGGGAAGTAAAACGGGTGAAACCATCCTGATTGAGTTTTTCCAGTACAATGGTCATGCGTTCCCGAACGGACAGGGTTTCACGTTCAATATTATGATGGGTGAACATTTCTGCCCGTTTCATTACGTCTTTCAGAGCCAGCATCAGTTCTTTCATGCTGACATCCGGTTCTTTACTGGGTGCAGAGTAATTAATTTCTGAAGAAACCGGAAAGACATCCCGCCCCATACGCGGTAAGTCGTCAATATCCATAGCGGCTTTTTTAAAGCGTTCATATTCCTGCAGACGGCGGATCAGTTCGGCACGGGGATCGGCCTCCTCTTCCTCTATATTTTCCGGTCTGGGCAGCAGCATTCTTGATTTAATTTCAGCCAGCATGGCCGCCATGACCAGGTATTCTGAGGCCAGTTCAAACTGGAAGTCGTGCATCATTTCTACATATTTGACATATTGCTCGGTAATATCGGATATGGGAATATCGAGAATATCCAGATTCTGGCGTTTGATCAGATAAAGCAGCAGATCCAGAGGGCCTTCAAAAGCCTCCAGAAACACTTCCAGGGCTTCAGGCGGGATATAGAGATCTTTAGGCAGTTCAGTGACAGGCGCCCCCTGCACATAAGCAAAAGGCATTTCTTCCTGCTGAGGATGACAGGTATCAGACAGCGGGACAGCAGACTTATTTTGAGTTTCTTCAGCTTCTGTATTTTCAGCTTCCACGGCCATCTGTTCAGCTGATTCTGAAGGTTCTGCCCTGTCCGTAGAATGCTCTGAAGTCTGGTTCATATCCGGGATATAAAACTAGCGGTACTGTATGCCGATGGCCTGGCGTACTTCATCAAGGGTGGCTTTGGCCAGATCTGAGGCAAACTCACGCCCTTCTGCCACAATATTTCTGACCAGTGCCCGGTTTTCACTGAACTCTTTAGCTCGTTCCTGAATGGGTTTTAATTCTTCCTGTATGGCTTCAATGATTGGGCGCTTACAGTCCAGACAGCCGATGCCGGCACTGCGGCAACCTTCCTGCACCCAGTTTTGCTGATCCTCATCGGAGTACACTTCATGCAGTTGCCAGACCGGACATTTATCTGGATCACCGGGATCCGTCAGACGTACCCGGTTGGTGTCGGTCGGCATTTTACGCAACTTCTGGTCAATGGTGTCCATATCATCACGCAGAGAAATGGTATTGCCATAAGATTTGGACATTTTCTGACCATCCAGCCCCGGCATTTTTGAAGCCGGTGTTAATAAGGCCTGAGGTTCCGGCAGAATGATTTTTCCAGCACCCTCCAGATAGCCGAACAGGCGCTCCCGATCGCCCATAGTGAGGTTTTGCTGGCCTTCCAGTAGAGCCTGAGCCGTCTGCAGGGCTTCATGATCCCCCTGCTCCTGAAAACGGGTACGCAACTGATTATAGAGTTTAGCCTGTTTTTTACCCATTTTTTTAACGGAAGCCTCGGCTTTTTCTTCAAAACCCGGTTCCCGACCATAAATATGGTTAAAACGCCGTGCCACTTCCCGGGTTAACTCCACATGAGCCACCTGATCTTCACCCACCGGCACCAGACCGGCCCGATAAATCAGAATATCGGCACTTTGCAGCAGCGGGTAGCCCAGAAAACCGTAAGTGGCCAGATCTTTTTCTTTTAGCTTAAGTTGTTGATCTTTAAAGGATGGCACCCGTTCCAGCCAGCCCAGCGGTGTGATCATGGAGAGCAGCAGGTGCAGTTCTGCATGTTCCGGCACCTGGGACTGGATAAAAATTTTAGCCGAACCTGGATTG
>JALTKC010000550.1 GCA_027076245.1 Gammaproteobacteria bacterium | reverse complement strand
CCTTAATTATCACTTCGCTTTTAAGTCGTTGTTTTCTCAACCGTTTTCTGAACTTTTTAAGCAGAACCCCGTTGAGTGAGTGGTGTATTATACGCCCTGTTTTCTGAACGTCAATAGTTTTCTTAATATTTTGTCATATTTCTTTCATAGACATAGGGCATTATAGAGCGTTTTCAAGCATAAAATAAAAAACAATTTCTATTTATTTGACTGTTATTTAATAGTAACTTTTGCAAACTTACGCTTGCCCACCTGGTAAACTTTGGTGGTACCACTGTCTATAGCGAGTTTAGTATCAGTGACTTTTTCTCCGTCTATTTTAACGGCTCCCTGTTTAATCATGCGAATGGCCTCGCCGGTACTGGATGTCATGCCGGAATCTTTAAGAATATAGGCAATACCCAGACTGCCTTCGCTGGATGGCATTTCAAATTCCTGGATATCTTCGGGTACCATGCCCTTTTTAAATCGGTCAATAAAATTCTGCTGAGCCTTTTCTGCTGCCGCTTCATCATGAAAACGGGCAATGATTTCTTTAGCCAGCAGGAACTTGATATCTCTTGGATTTTTGCCCGCTTCAACATCGGCTTTAAACTGTTCTATCTCATTCATAGGTCTAAAGCTGAGCAGTTCAAAATAACGCCACATTAAATCATCTGATACGGACATGATCTTACCAAACATATCATCTGGTGTATCAGACACACCAATATAGTTATTAAGTGACTTGGACATTTTCTGCACACCATCCAGCCCTTCCAGGATCGGCATGGTAATAACCACCTGTGGTGTCTGACCGTTTACTTTCTGCAATTCCCGTCCCATTAACAGGTTAAATTTCTGATCCGTCCCCCCCAGTTCCACATCTGCCTTTAATGCGACGGAGTCATAGCCCTGGATCATGGGGTACAGAAATTCATGAATTGCGATAGGCTGACCGGAAGCATAGCGTTTACTGAAATCATCACGCTCCAGCATACGAGCCACTGTCTGATTGGAAGCCAGCTGGATCAGATCCGCAGCAGACATTTTACCCATCCACTGGGAATTAAAAACCACTTTAGTTTTTGCTTCATCCAGTATTTTAAAAACCTGCTCTTTATAGGTTTTAGCATTTTCTTCAACCTGCTCACGGGTGAGCGGCTGGCGGGTCACATTTTTTCCCGTGGGATCGCCTATCATACCGGTAAAATCACCAATCAGAAAATGGACTTCATGCCCCAGTTCCTGAAACTGACGCAGCTTGTTTATTAATACGGTATGTCCGAGATGTAAATCAGGAGCCGTTGGATCAAAACCAGCCTTGATAATTAGCGGCTTATTGCTTTTTAATTTTTCAATCAGGCCTTCTTCAAGTAAAATTTCATCAGTACCCCGTTTTATTAATTCCAGAGCCTCTTCTATTTTGCCCTTTGTTTTGCCCATAGTCTCTCTCAACTCCCGTTTAGTGTCCCGTTTGTACTTTTGCTTTATATAACTATAGCCTGAACCAGCCAGAAACATGACCTATTTGGCATTTTTAATCAATTTGTATAAGTTTTAACCATCAAATGGTCAAAATTGCGACAAGGTTACCATAAATTTCAGACAGTTCAGCTAAGATTTAAGAAAAAGGACTGATTTTTTCATTTATCTATTGCAATAACAGGCATTAGAAGCTATCTTTAAACTAAAAAATTTAAGGAATATCCGTGAATTACAGACCTTTTTTAAACTCTCGTTTAAGCTCAGAATCAAACAGGCATATCAAGTTTAAAAATAAAAACAGATATATCGTTAACGGTAAGAAAAAAAATAGCCGTTTTTTGCTTATAAGTGCCGTTATATCTGTCAGTATGATAGGTATGGCTGCTACTTTACTGGCAAATTCTGATTCTACAGAACTTTTATCTCAAAACCATACCTCTCAAAACAAGAGTAATAAAGAACAGCTATCAGCTGCTCTGCCATCTGTTTCAGGAAGTGATGCATCTATTAGTCAGACCAGCAGCGATTTAGAACTGCCCATTATTTCTTATGCTTCAGAAGTCACTAAAAACTCAAGCATAGCTGAGAAATCTGAAAAAAATATTGAGGTTCTGCCAGAAAATACTAAAATGCCTGCAGTCAATACCTCTAATTCACCTGTTATCACTCATATAACTTTTGCAGATTTACCCAAAAAAGCCAGACAGCTTAACCATAATGCCCTTAATAAAGCTTTATCCAGTGTTAAAGAAGAAATAGCTGAGGAGGCTTCAGTTAATACCAGAACTCTGACGGTTAAGGTGAAAAAAGGGGATACATTATCCGCTATTTTTAAACGCCATAATTTAAGCAGCAGCAGTCTGTATAAAATCATTAATTCCGGAAAAGCCGCCAAACAGTTAACCCGAATTAAACCTGGCCAGACCTTTTCTATTGTCCTGGATGAACACAATGAAATAATTCAGCTGGAATTTGACATTAACAAGGTGGATACCCTGTTAATCAGCCGGAATGATAAGGGATATACACCTGAAATCAAAAGCAAGGAAATTGAAACCCGCCAGCAGTTTACTGCCGGGATTATCAATAACTCCTTATTTTACGATGGTCAGAAAGCCGGCCTGAACAGTGCCCTGATTATGAAGTTAGCCCATATATTTGGCTGGGATGTGGATTTTGCACTGGATATTCGCAAAGGTGACTCTTTTGCTGTGCTTTATGAAGAGCAATATGTGGATGGTAAAAAAATAAATTCTGGAAATATATTATCTGCTGAGTTTGTAAATCAGGGTAAGGTATTTCGTGCAATTCGTTATACCGATGCTTCTGGCCATACCGACTATTATTCTGAAAAAGGTCTGAGTATGCGTAAAGCCTTCTTACGTACTCCAGTGGCATTTTCCCGTATCAGTTCCCGATTTTCTACAGGGCGTAAACACCCCGTACTGAACAAAATTCGTGCCCATAAAGGTGTGGACTATGCCGCTTCCCGTGGCACACCAATTAAGGCAGTCGGTGACGGCAAGGTGATTTTTAAAGGCCGTAAGGGTGGTTATGGCCGGGTTATTATTTTGCAGCATGGTTCTAAATATACGACCCTGTATGCTCATATGAACGCTTATAACAAAAAGCTGCGTAACGGCAGCCGGGTCAAACAGGGACAGGTTATTGGTTATGTAGGCAGTTCCGGCCTGGCAACCGGCCCTCATCTGCATTATGAGTTTCGTATTAGTGGGGTGCACCGTAATCCTTTAACGGTTAAATTACCCAGTGCCGCCCCTATTTCTAAAAAATATCGCGCCGACTTTAAAGTGGCCGCAGAAACTTTAATCTCACAGCTCAAGCTTAGAAAGCAGGAAACCATTGCTTTAAACAGCCATTAACTTAATAAAGATCCTGCATGAGTTATTTTATGGGAATAATGTCCGGCACCAGCCTCGATGGTGTGGACATTGTTCTTTCCGATATTCAGTCTTCCGAATCATTCTCTTTTATAACCGCCCGAACCTATCCAATTCCCGTTGATCTCAAACAGGATTTACTGTCTTTAAGCCAGGAACGGAAGGAGAATGAGCTGGATGCTTATGCCCGTCTGGATACCCAAATGGGGCATTTACTGGCTCAAAGCTGTAATGACCTTATATCAGAACAGGGGCTTAAGGCGGCTGATATTAAAGCCATTGGCAGCCACGGTCAGACTTTAAGACATTATCCTGAACAGGAATACCCGACCAGTTTACAGATTGGTGATCCAAATATTATTGCCCAGAATACCGGAATAACCACCATTGCCGATTTTCGGCGCAGAGATATGGCCGCCGGAGGTCAGGGCGCCCCACTGGTTCCCCCCTTTCACAGAGCTTTATTTCACAGTAAAGAAAAAAACCGTGTGGTATTAAATATTGGCGGTATTGCTAATATTACATTTCTGCCAGCTAACAACCATCAGATTCTTGGTTATGATACCGGCCCAGGAAATGGTTTGATGGATGACTGGTGTCTCAGACATTTTGACACTTCCTTTGATCTCTCAGGTAAGTTTGCAGCACAGGGACAGGTTCACCCGGCATTATTATCCCAGATGCTGGATGATCCCTTTTTTTTACAGATAGCCCCCAAAAGTACCGGACGGGAATATTTTTCATGGCAATGGATAAAACAGCAGCTTAATCAACTCAATAACAGCATCAATGCCTATAATGTTTTAAGAACACTGCTGGAGTTAAGCTGTATATCCATTAGTAATGAAATCCGGGCTCTGCCCGTTAAGATTGATGAAGTACTGGTCTGCGGCGGCGGAGCGCATAATCCGCTGTTGATGCAAAGATTGCAGGCCTTGTTAGAAGACAGCCTGGTTATGAGTACTGAAGCTTATGGACTCAGTCCCGACTGGGTTGAAGCCAGTGCCTTTAGCTGGCTGGCCTGGCAGGCGCTTAATGGTTTAAGCGGAAATCTCCCCTCGGTAACAGGCGCCAGTAAGGAAGTCATTCTGGGTGGGATCTGGCAGGCATAGTTTTTACCCGCATAGCACTTAACAGGATAGTTCTGTTTATTGAGGTGGGCAGAATGCCCACGCTCCCAGAAAATAAAATGTCAGCTAAACAGTTTCCCTCTTAACGCTGGTCCATAGGAATATAAGCGCGTTGTTTTTCACCCGTATAAATCTGGGTTGGACGGAAAATACGGTTGTCCTTAAGCTGTTCACGCCAGTGAGCCAGCCAGCCTGCGCTGCGGGCTATGGCAAAGATGGCGGTAAACTGGTTTTCAGGGATCCCCATTTCCTTGTACAACAGACCGGAATAGTAATCGACATTAGGATAAACGCCTTTTTCTGCCAGCCTGTCTTCTGCTGCTTTTTCCAGGGCTTCAGCGATTTCAAACAAAGGATTAATATCCCCACCTCGGGCCTCACGCAAATCTTTAATCAGTCCCTGCAAAATAGTGGCTCGTGGATCTTTCACCTTGTATTCCCGGTGCCCCATACCCCAGATTTTGCCTTTACGTTTTAACTGTTGTTCTACAAATTTAGCGGCGTTTTTAGGATCACCTACCTCTTCCAGCATGGCCAGTACTTTGGAATTGGCACCACCATGTAATGGCCCTGATAAGCAACCAATGGCAGAAGATATTACGCTATAAGGTGCAGAAAGGGTTGAACCATTCACCAGTACTGAGAAAGTAGAAGCATTAATGGTGTGTTCTGCATGCAGGATCAGGCAGACATCCAGTATTTTGGACAATAAGGGATCGGGTTCCAGGCCGGTAAGCATATACAGAAAACTTTCTGCATAGCTCATATCATAGCGCATGGGCGGCGGCTCATAGCCTTTAGCAATATGTTTCCAGGTGGCGACCAGTGTCCCCATGCGGGCAATAATTTTAACGGTAGCAGAATGAACATAGTTCAGATCGGTACAGACATCGGCATCTATCAGACATTCACTGCCCTGATAGAACATGCCCAGACTGGAAACTGCTGTCTGCAGCATTAACATGGGGTCGGCTGAAGCCGGCAGAGTTTTCATCAAATCCATTAAATGATATTTCAGAGCACGATTGGTTCGCAACTCACAGGAAAAATCATCTAATTGTTGTTTTTTAGGCAGCTGACCATTAATTAACAGCAGAACCGTTTCTTCAAAGGTACTATGAGCAGCCAGTTCTTCAATGGGATAACCCCGATAGAATAATATCCCCTTTTCACCGTCGATACTGGATATATTGGACTTGGTTGCCGGAACCCCAGCCAACCCGGGCAGATATTCATTCATAAATGTTTTCCCTTAAATAAATATAATTATTAGCGCAATTATATAATTTATAAATAAAAAAGGCGCGGTAAATACTGCGCCTTTATAATTATAACAGAAATGAATGACTGAAATAGTTTATTCTGTAGAGAATGAAGAACCACAACCACAGGTAGTGGTGGCATTAGGGTTGCGGATCACAAACTGTGAGCCTTCCAGGCCTTCAGTATAGTCAATTTCTGCGCCGACGAGATACTGGAAAGACATGGGATCAATCAATAATGTCACTCCCTGGTTCTCAACTTCAGTATCACCATCATTAACGGCTTCATCAAAAGTAAAACCATACTGGAAACCGGAACAGCCGCCGCCTGTTACGAATACTCGTAATTTCAGGTTATCATTCTGTTCTTCTTCGATTAATGATTTTACTTTTAGTGCCGCTGCATCGGTAAAATCTAAAGGACTTTCACTACTCATAACTTTTTAACTCCAATTTCAATGGCTTTATTATTCAATAACCAAGCACATTAGTCAACATTTATATAGCTTAGCTTTCAGCTGATTTATTTATTAATTATCACTGACGATTTCAGGTTCTTCCAGACGGGCAGGCTCTGCTTTGGCATCCACAGCATTGACCTGGCCATCACTGCTGACATGAACCAGATTGCCGTTGACTTCTGCACCCATGGCCATTTCAAACAGTTTATAATAAACATTACCGTAAACACGGGCTTTTTTAGCCAGTTCTACATGATTACTGGCATAAACATTACCTTCCACAGTACCATTAATAATAATATTGGGGATTTGAATCTCTCCCTGTACCAGGCCGTTTTCACTGATAGTAATGGTGGCACCGTCATCTTCATTGGCGGTGATATTACCAACAATTTTACCGTCAACCAATAATCCGCCAGAAAAATCCAGATCACCCGTTACCTGGGTGTTTTTTCCAATAAGTGAATCAATTCGTTTGGTCGGACTTTTTTTACTTCCCCACATATTTCATTCCTTCGTTTCTGGCCCAGTTTAGATCACTGAGTTCAATAATGGATTTTTTCTTTTTTGAATCAATAATAACATCAACGGCCTGTGGTTCCATGTTTTCAGGCAGCGCAATAATGCCGCTAAACTCCTGAAAATATTTAAAACTGTATTTAAAGCCCTGCTCCCCGGAGCTGTTTTTTTCCATTTTAGCTTTTTTCCCTGCTTTGTTATTACTAACAACCAGTTCCTGTAAGGGCAGTTTTACCGGTTTGTTATTTTTAAGGCCTTTTATAAAAATCCTGATTTTGCCCTTAGTATAGGTTCTTTTTTTCATCTTTTGGGCCATTATAAAGCGATATTGATAATAATTGTGTGTTTCGCTGCCTGTTTCCGCTTTTAAATCTTCTGGCGGCAGTATCGGCGTTATTTCCAGGCTTTGCAGATAAATCCTGTCCCGACCGGTATCAGGGGCAAGAATACCTTTATAAAAATCAACCTGCTGTTCCAGAGCCAGTATTTTTTCCTGTTCCCGGCTCATATCAGACTTTACAATTTCACAGGCTTTTTGTTCCAGCAGAAACTTGCGTTCCAGATGGAGGATTTCCTTACTCAGTTCACGATTACGTTTTTTAAGTATTTTCTGCTGCAGTAATAAGGAGTTACGCCCACCCTTTTCCTTAATGATGTCTTCTTCCGACTGCATGTAGCCCATTTCATAGGCTCCCCACAATAAGGCCAGCCCGATAAGAATAAACAGCAGGCGTATACCGTAATATTGCAGGGGGTGACTGCGGGCTATAATAATGTGGGTCATGGCTTAATTCCGGAAGGTATTCGTTCGTGAGCTAAGGCATTAGCGGAACAATGCCAAGACCGGCCTGCTCATCCAGATCAAAAGCCAGGTTCATATTCTGCACAGCCTGCCCTGCGGCCCCTTTAACCAGATTATCAATGACTGACAGTACCACAATGGTATCATTATCCTGTGGCTGATGAACGGCAATACGACACAGATTGCTGCCTTTAACCGTTCGGGTTTCCGGATGAGAGCCGGCCGGCAATACATCCACAAAAGGCTCATCCTGATAGCGCTGTTCAAACAGTTTCTGAATTTCTTCAACAGATACAGTATTCGTTTTTGCCTTGGCGTATAAGGTCGCCTCAATACCCCGTATCATGGGTGTCAGATGAGGCACAAAGGTCAGATCTACAGCCGATTTATGCTCCAGTTCCAGTCCCTGCTTAATTTCCGGTAGATGCCGGTGTCCCGGGACAGCATAAGCCTTGAAGCTTTCACTGGCCTCGCATAATAAGGTACCGACATTCGCACCCCGGCCAGCTCCGCTGACTCCGGATTTACAGTCAGCGACCAGGAAGTCAGTATTAATTAACCGGTTTTCAAGCAGAGGCAAAAAACCCAGCTGTACGGCTGTAGGATAGCAGCCGGGATTGGCAATCAGGCGTGCCTGTTTTATCGCCTCACGATTAACTTCCGGCAGGCCATATACTGCCTGGGCAACATAATCGGGACATGCATGGGTCATACCGTACCAATGTTCCCAGACGGAAATGTCCTTAATCCTGAAATCGGCTGCCAGATCAATGACCTTGACACCCGCTTCAATCAGTTCCGGTACCATTTTCATGGCCACGCCATTAGGGGTGGCAAAAAATACCAGATCACAGTTTTTAAGTGCCTTAACATCCGGTTCAGTAAACTGTATATCCATAAAACCGCGCAGATTTGGATATAAATCACTGACAGGCAGTCCGGCCTCAGAACGGGATGTAATAACCTGTAAATCCACCTCTGGATGATTGGCCAGTATCCTTAATAATTCCACACCGGTATAACCGGTTCCACCTACAATACCTGCTTTTATCTTTGCCACGTTATGTCTAACCTTAAATGTTAAGCCTGAACTTTAGGCTTGAATAATGTTATGCCTGAAATATCTGCTCCAGCCAAATAGTATTTACCCGTAAAATTAAATTGGCTCAGGGCAGAATAAGCCATTATAATACATGCTCTTTAATAAATGGATAGCCGGAGCGGTAAAACTGAATAATTACCTGCTCCTTTAAGTAATGAGTGATGATAACCCATGAAAACAAAAGACCTTGCTGTTGTCGGTTTTATTCTGGTTCTGGCAGCTCTGCTGCTGTTTCTCTGGCTGTCCCCTTCCGGTCATCCCATGGCGCCGGCAGCCCATTTTAAAGATTTGAACGGCAAGGAATTTACCCTGGAACAGTTAAAAGGTCGTCCCGTTATTATTAATTTCTGGGCGACAACCTGCCCCGGATGTGTTAAGGAAATTCCCCTGTTGATCAATACAGCCGACCAATACGCTTCCAGTCAGTTAATTATTATCGGTGTCGCTATGGACTACGATCCGCCCGAGCAGGTCAGAGAAATGGTGCGCCGCAAAAAAATGAACTATACCATTGTTCTGGACACTAATGGAGAACTGGCAAAATCATTTAATAATGTAAGCCTGACACCCACCACGTTCTTTATTAACCGCCAGGGCCAGATTGTAAAAAACAAACTGGGTGAACTGTCTCATAATGAGATGGAAGATGCGGTTAATAAAATTATCCTTTAAAGGTATGTAGTATGTTATGGGTCAAAGCGTTTCATGTAATTTTTATGGTGACCTGGTTTGCCGCCCTGTTTTATCTGCCGAGGCTGTTTGTTTATCATGCCAGCAGCAGTGATGAGATCAGCAATGAGCGTTTTAAAATAATGGAGCGCA
>JALTKC010000549.1 GCA_027076245.1 Gammaproteobacteria bacterium | reverse complement strand
AAGTTGTCATACAGACAGCTTATGGTGACTCGGGTAAGACCACCTATTTTATTGCCAATGAAGATGATTATAACCGGGTCAGTGCATCCATAGAAGCTGAAGAACGGGTAAAAGTAATGCGTAAGGTGCAGTGTCAGCAGGTGGCCATTGAGGCCTGTGCTACACGCAACGGCACCTATATAGGTCCTATACTGACGGAAATCATCGGCAATCCTGAACTGACCCCTTATGCCGGCGGCTGGTGTGGTAATGATGTAAATCCAGATGCTTTTTCTGAGGAAGTTCAGAAAACCATATATCGCTATACAGAACAGCTGGGTGATGCTCTTTATAAGATCGGTTATCAGGGGTATTTTGAAGTGGACTATCTGATAGATATAAATAGTAATGATACCGTTTATCTGGGGGAAATCAATCCGCGGGTGACCGGCATCAGTGCGCTGACCAACCAGTCTGATTTTTGCAGTAACTACTTTCCGCTGTTTTATTTTCATTTGCTGGAATACAGTCATGTGGATTTAAGGCTGGAGCCCGCTGAGTTTAATCGTCTTGTTATGGAGTATGATCATAAGCCCAGCGGACAGTTAATTTTTAAATACACGCAGCAGGAGCTAAAAGTGGTTACAGCTATTCCTCAGAGCGGCATTTACTCCAGAACGCCACAGGGACTGGTATATAAGTCCTATGCGGATGCACCCGGGCAGCTTCAGGAAGACGAGATTTATATATTAAGAATTTTATCGGCTGATGACTATGTCTATAAGGGGGCGGATCTGGTGATTGTTTTTGCGCCCTGTCTGATGCAGGATGCTGCAAAAAATCTGACTCATAATGCTCAGGCTATTATTCAGCAGGTACAGGAGATGATCAGGTATCGTGAATTAACGGAAGAAGAACAACAGACACTTGACCGATATGCGGGTCAGAAACCCCTTAAATCTGCAGATGAACCGGCCACCCATGAGAATGAATAATGCAGCCTGTTAAATTGTTTCAGTTTGTTTCTGAGCAGAGTCCGGATAAGAAGTGGCTGAAATTTTACCAGAACAGTATTGAGAGTTATAAAAAATGGTTTCTGCAGGAAGGTGAATTCAGCCGACCATCCTATCAGGCCTGTTATAATGCCCTGGAACAGTATATGCCGGAATTGCTGCCTTTCTGGTTAAAACTGGTGGAACTGACCGAAGCGAGTGATCTGGAAGCACGCTTACTTAGTTTTTACTGTCCTGCCCCTTATTTATCCGGCTGTTCTCAGGCCGTATGGACCAAATATAACCCGGTACTGGTTCGTAATTACGATTATGATCTGGATCTGTTTGAGGCCAGAATATTAAAGTCAAAGTGGTTTGAGACTGAAGTCATTGCCTCTACTGACTGTCTGTGGGGTGTGCTGGATGGTATCAATGAGCACGGTCTGTCATTGTCCCTGGCTTTTGGCGGTTCCAGGGATCGGGGTATCGGTTTCGGGATACCGGTGATTTTAAGGTATATACTGGAGTTTTGTGAAACCACAGAACAGGCGGTGGAAGTCTTAAGGCGAGTGCCGACGCATATGGCCTACAATATTACTCTGCTGGATATTAACCATCATGTGGCTACGGTAGAGGTGGGGCCGGGCAATATCTGCCGGGTATCCCATATCCCCCTGGCAGTCAACCATCAGGGAGATTTTGAACTGACCAATTATGCTATTTTTTCAAAATCCCATGAGCGCAAAAAATTTCTGACAGAGCGCCTGTATGATCCTTTTATCAGTATCCAGAATTTTATCGACAGTTTTGAGTATGCGCCGCTTTTTACGGACAATTATCAGGAAGGTTTCGGCACACTTTATACGGCGGTATATAATCCCGGCCTGAAGGCGACAGAATACCGCTGGCCGTATGGCGTCAGACGTTATAAATCTTTTATTGATTTTGAAGAAGAAGAATTTCTTGTGTATTACTGACTATTGGCCTTTTTATAAACATGCTGCCATATAATGACCGGCAATTGATACAGGCTGTAAAGCCATAATAACGGATCCAGCAGGTAATCCCAGATATTCCGGCTTTCAAGCAGGTTTAACTGCCAGGCAATAATGCTGGTCAGGATACAGGTCAGTAACAGGGTGTTTTGTTTTATATAGCCATAAGCAGCCAGAAGCAGTAAAAAACAGATTACTGTCAGCGGGGCGGTTAGTCCATGGCTCTGGTTTAAATAGCCCCAGGCATAAGGATCCACAGGGCTGTAGCCCAGAGCGAAGGGATAGAGCAGGAGGCCGGCCAGGGCTGTCAGAATAAAAACAGAACGACTCTGAATGTGTTGTATTTGCGGGCGGTATAAAAACAGCACCAGTAAACATAAAGTCGTTATACTCAGGTCGTTAAACAGGCCTCTGAGATAAAGGCTGACAGAATA
>JALTKC010000548.1 GCA_027076245.1 Gammaproteobacteria bacterium | reverse complement strand
GTTAATTGTGGGTTTTATGTGATGTTGGTTGCATATAAAATAGTGGGTTGATTGTACATTGGTTTTAGGTTTTAGGTTTTAGGTTTTAGGTTTTAGGTTTTAGGTGGTGTTATGTCTGAAGTGGCTGGGGAAGTGACAGAAAAAGAACCATTGCCGGGGGATCTGGCTATCTGGTTTTTTATTATGGCTGAATTGCTTGTGTTTGGGGTGTTTTTTATTGTTTATGTGTTTGTGCGCAGTAATAACCTGGAGTTGTTTAATACTTATCAGCTTGAGTTGCATCGGGAAGCTGGGGTTATCAATACCATTGCTTTAATTACCAGTAGTTATTTTGTGGCCATGGGGGTGCATGCCATTAAAAATAATAATATTAAACAAACGGGAACAATGCTGCTGCTGGCTCTGGCTATGGGGTTTGTGTTTTTATTGGTTAAAATCTGGGAATATTCGCATATTTTTGGTGCCGGTATTCATCTCAGTACCAATACTTTTTACACTTTTTATATATCCCTGACATTTTTTCATTTTATGCATGTCTTAATGGGTATGGTGATCCTTGGGGCTTTGTACTATTACCTGAAGCAGGGGGCTTATAGTGCAGAAAATCATCAGGGTATAGAAACCGGGGCTTCGTACTGGCATATGGTGGATCTGGTGTGGATTGTATTATTTCCGCTGGTTTATATTATTCGTTAAATATTTTATTCAAGTTCCTGAGCAGGTTAAAAAATAATGACTGAAGCTAGATTTACATCAAGTAAAAAACTGACCATTATATGGATAATACTCATACTTCTGACGTTAAGTTCAGCCCTGGTGGGCTATTTTAAATTATCCGGTTTATATATTGTCGGCTTTGTTCTGTTGACGGTCATTATTAAAGGCCAGATGATTATTGACTATTATATGGGGCTGAAAAATGTCAGAGCTTACTGGCGTCTGGCCATGCTTGGTTTTATTTTTGTAATACCGGCTATTATTTATACCGGTTATGTTTTAAGCTCACCACTTGTATTTTAGATGTATGATAAATTTGTTTTAATAATATGGATAAACAATGACCACCGACACGCAATCCGATCTGCCTTTTTATTTTCCCCAGGGTAATGAAGAATCCCTGTTTGAACATTCTTTTAAAAACCAGTTGCCGGTCCTGTTAAAAGGACCTACCGGCAGTGGTAAAACCCGTTTTATTGCGCATATGGCCGCCAAACTGGGCGTACCTTTGTACACGGTTTCCTGTCATGATGATTTAACGGCCTCTGATCTGGTTGGACGATATCTTATTGGTGATGGTGAGACAATATGGAATGACGGTCCTTTGACCCGGGCGGTACGGGAAGGCGGCATCTGTTATTTAGATGAAGTCGTTGAAGCCCGTAAAGATACCACAGTAGTTATCCATCCCTTAACGGATGATCGACGTATTCTTCCCATTGACCGAACTGGTGAGACTTTACATGCGCCGGATAATTTTATGCTGGTAGTATCCTATAATCCAGGTTATCAGAGTATGATGAAAGGGCTTAAGCCCAGTACTCGTCAGCGTTTTATTTCCATGAGCTTTAATTATCTCAAGCCGGAGCAGGAACAGACGGTCATTGAAAAGGAAACTGGTATTGACAGCCACATGGCCCAACGTCTGGTGGCCATGGCCAATGCGCTTCGTCAGTTAAAAGATCATGATCTTGAAGAGGGCGCCAGTACCCGTCTGCTGGTTTATACCGCCCGCCTGATTCAGTCCGGCTTTGATCCCGTGGAAGCCTGTCTTGCTGGTCTGGTGGAGCCTTTAAGTGATGAAGAAGAAGTCATCAGTGCTCTGATGGAAGTGGTCTATGCTTCTTTTGGCAAATAACTATGATAATAAGATAAATGATAATAAGAGCAGACAGTCAGGATAGATATCGCTAATGGAAGAACAGGTAGGGCAGATATGGGACAAACTGGTTACCCGTATCTCAGACAGAAGCTTTAAGGAATCAGCGGTACAGCTGGCACAGATCAGTAAGCCTCTGGGGATATTCTTTCGTGCTTTAGGCGGTGACAATGGTTTGCGAATTGTTGAATCAACCGCTACTCAGCATTATGCCAAGCGTAACTGGAAACAGAAACTGGCCGGTACCGGCAAATATGTGGAATTAAGCTGGCAGGATGAAGATACACTGCATCTGCCTAAACAGATTGATGTTTTTCCTGATACTGAACTGAACAAAGATCTGTACTACTGGCTGGCCGCCATCAGTGCTCAGGTACTGGAAAATCCATCGGCCCGCAGTCGCGGCCTGCAGGGCTGGTTTGGCTATTGTCAGATACTGACTCTGGATGTTATTAAACGGTTTCCAGGTCTTGCGCCTCGCTATAAACGTCTGGTAGATGCTTATCTGGATATTCGTAATATTGATGATAAATTTACTGCTCAGGAACAGGCGCAGGAAGAGGCTATTGCTCAGGCATTAAAACAGCCTGGCAGTATGGATTCCATACCGGTAACCGGTTTTGCACCTAAACCAGTTATGCTCTGGCCCCATCCTAATCCACCGGAAGTGGCTAATTTTAGCCGTAAAAACAACCAGGAAAATGATGAAGAAGAGGACGAAGATCAGTCCTCGGAATCTTCAAAACCAAAAAAAAATGACAAGGAGAACAGACGCCGGAATGCGGAGCGGGTGGATATGCCCGATGGGAAAGACGGCCTGATCCTGCATCGGTTTGAAAGTATTTTCGGTTATGGAGAGTTTCTAAATATCAATCGCAGTACTGACGATGATGAAGAAGCCGACCAGGATTCAGCAGATAAAAATGCTGATGATATGGATTTTCTGTCTGTTGCAAGAGACAGCAAGAATAAGGGGGGTAAGGTCAAGTTTGATCTGGATCTTCCGGCAGATTCTGTAGATGAAGTGGTGCTGGAAAGTGACGTTAAGCTACCGGAATGGGATTATAAAAAACAGATTTTACAGCCTGATTACTGTTCAGTTATTAACTTTGTTCATCTTGCAGGAGAGGAAGGGGTTCTGCCTGAAAATCTTCGCCGTACCGCCAGAAAACTGCGTCAGCAGCTTGAAGCCCTGACCACTAAACGTGTCTGGCACCGGCATCAGAGTGAGGGTAGTGAACTGGATCTGGATGCTTATATTAACTACATCGGAGAACGCTGCAGTGGTCATAAAGTAGAACAGCCTGATCTGTATCAGCAGTTGCGTTCCAGTGAGCGTGATCTGTCAACCTTGCTGCTGGCGGACTTTTCCCTGTCCACCGATACCTGGCTGTCTAATGATGCCCGTATTATTGATGTGATCCGTGATTCATTGTTCCTGTTTAGTGAAAGCTTAAGAAATACCGGCGATCAATTTGCTATTTACGGCTTTTCTTCCCGAAACCGGGGGCATATCCGTTTTAATACCTTAAAAACCTTTTCAGAGTCTTATAATGGCCAGGTACGCTCCAGAATTCAGGCCATTAAACCGGGTTTTTATACCCGTATGGGCGCCGCCATTCGTTATGCGGCCTCCAAACTGGAACAGCAGGACTCCCAGCAGCGCTTATTATTGATTCTAACGGACGGCAAGCCCAATGATCTGGACCGATATGAAGGCCGTTACGGCATTGAAGATACCCGTCGGGCTATTCATGAAGCCAAAGCACAGGGTCTGCAGACCTTCTGCATTACTATTGACGATCAGGGCGGAGAATATCTGCCCCACATCTTCGGCAATAACGGTTACACTATTATCCGCAAACCAGAACAGCTACCCCAGAAGCTCCCCATCCTTTACGCCAATCTGACCACTAATCCGGTGTAAAAAAGTTTACTTCGATCAAAAGACCATTAAACTATTGATTAACCCTTAACCCTTAACCCTTAACCCTTAACCCTTAACCCTTAACCCTTAACCCTTTTTTCTTTTACCTGACCCGATACAACGCATGACAGGCCGTACAGGTTGCCAGTATCTCATTAAGCTGAGACAGGGTATGCTCCTTATCCCCTAACTGCTCGGCATCCAGTGCCATTTGATCAAAGGCCCGGTGTACAGAAAAGCCCATTTTTTTCATTTCCATGGGTAATTTACCCCGTAAACTGGCGGGTACATTGGCCACATCGGAGAAACCGGAATCTTTGGCGGCTGATAAAATCTGCTCCATATTATCTTTTTCAATACCATCGATGATCTGATGAACAGAATTCAGGAAGCCACGCATTTCTGCTAATAAAAAATCTTTTTCAAAATCTTCCAGAATCAGAGCCTTTCGGTTGTCAGAGGCAAGTTCGGTTTTACCGGTGTAAATAAACTGCCAGGCCATGACCGCAGTGATAATTACCATTATAAAAAACAGAATCCAGCCCAGTCTTGCTATGCCCTTGCTCATATTTAGTGGATCCCTTTTTCGTTAAGTATCTTACCGTATTCCTTGTCAGTACCATTAATATGTTTAACGAGCCAGTTTTTCAGAAAGTTAAGTGCATCCACCATGGTCACTTCAGAATCTTTCTGGTACGCTTCAACCAGGTTATTCACTTTTTCAATAAATTGCTGATGTTGTTTTTTATGAGCTTCCAGATCAGGGTAGCCGTTTTCTTCCATTAGCTTTTCTTCCCGGGCAAAATGGGTTTTGGTATAGTCAATTAGCTCATCCAGTGCTTTTTCCTCAAACTCCTTGCCTGTGTAATAGTTGACGGCTGTCTGCAGTTGATTGATCAGGTTCAGTAACTTTTTATGGTCATTGTCCATGGCTTCAATGCCGACACTGTAATCATCTTTCCAGACCATATACTGACTGGCAATCATCTTGTTATGGATAAAAGGAATGGCAATCAGAATAACCAGCATAATCCAGGGCAGTGGGTGAGTGGGGCCCATTAAAAAGCCGAGTCCGACCATAACTATCGCGGTTACTGTTAATAGAACCAGGCCAAACGTTCCCATTGACTTGAACATTTTATTCTCCTAAAGACAAATTATTTTAAAGTTGTTTAATATAAAACGGCCACTTATCAGTGACTGGTCCCTTCTTCCAGATGTGTCTTGTTATAGACATTATATTTCCCGGAAGGTTTTTTCATTGGCAGACGTTTTACTTCTTCCAGCGTCTGAGCATCATAGACAATAACGGCCCCCTCGTTTTCCCAGATGCTTAGCAGAGCATAGCGCCCATCTTTGGTAAACTCAACATGTGCCGAGGTTTTTCCCGGTTCAGGTTTAAGTGTTTTAACAATTTCCAGGGTCTTTTTATCAATGATGTGAACCAGATCCTTATCAGGACCAAAAAATACATCAACCCAGGCATAAGGGCTTTTTTCATGGCTGCGCATAAAAAAGCCGGGACCCTGGGTTTTTATTTTTTTGATAATTTTCCAGTTACGGGTATCAATAATGGACACTACGCCTTCTCTGATATTGGGTGTGGCAATAACCCGGGTATCTTTGTACTTCCAGCTGATACCAGAACTGAGATGAGGCATACCGGGTAGATCAATATCGGCTACTTTTCGGCCCGATGCCAGTTTAATAACCTGAGCACCCTGAGGCAACCGCTCACCTTCCGGGCGGGCGGCGCCAATAATGTGTTCATAGGACTGATCAAAAAAGAAGTCATCCAGATAGTGTTTTAATTTGATGCGTCTAATACTGAAGGGTTTGCCACTGTATTCGGGCATTTCATAACGATAGTCATGAACAAAAATCTTCTTATCCACATAAGGTATTTCCCAGACTTCAGGAAAATCCTTTAAAGCGAGGATAAAACTTTTGCGCGGTGCTGCGGTATAAACGGCACTGACCCGGGAGCTTTTACCTTCTTCATTGACTACAGGAATGACTTTAACAGGGGAAAGATCATCGGCTTTGAGAATAACCGCTGTATGGGGCAGGGTGTTACCCGCAATAATGTATTTACCGTCATCAGAGACAGCCAGGTTGCGGGTATTGATGCCCACCCGGATATCGGCAATGACTTTTAAGTTGTAAATATCAAATTTGGTGATCCAGCCGTCTCGGGAAGCAAAATACACATAGCGTCCGTCTTTGGAATACTTTGGGCCGCCGTGCAGGGCATTATGGGTTTTAAGTCGGTAAACGGGTTTAAAGCTGTCGCCATCAAGCAGGGTAATATGATGGTCCCCGATTTCAACCACCAGAAACAGGTTTTGCATATCGGCTTTAAAAACCGGAGTATTGCCCAGAGTACCCGGTGGATTGCTGATGATATGGCTTTTTTTAATGTCAGTCATATCCCATTTCGGCATTTGCGCCGGTTTGGTGTAGATATAGTTAACCAGCTGACTGATTTGTTGTTTGGATAAGGTCTGACCAAAAGCGGGCATCTGAGTGGCTGCCCGGCCGTTTTTAATCACCAGAGCGGCGGCATCCCGTTTCAGACGTTTAAAACTTTGAGGAATTAAAGGAGGACCCACCAGACCTAACCGGTTTTCACCATGACAGGAAGCACAGTGCTTGTTAAACAGGCTTAATACCGGTGACGTATCGCTATTGCTGCTGGTCGCTTCCGCAACAGCACAAGTCGAGTTAAGGATAAAACCTGCTATAAGTAATAAAAAGAGCGTTCTGGTCATTTTTTTAGGCTGTACCGGACGATGATAATTGCATTATACGCTTGCTAAGTTGTTGATACCCTTGACTCATATCAATTTGTAAAATGGGCTAAGGGTTCAGTCCAATTTCCTGATCACTCAGATAACAGGCCGGGTCTTCAGCCCAGAAATTGCCAGTGGTCTGCCAGGCTCTTACCCGGGTATTGCCGTTGCAGATATTCAGATACTGGCACTTTGCGCAACGGCCCTCAACTGGCCGTGGGTGTTGTTTCAGGCCGGCCATTAACGGGTCGGAGGTATCCTGCCAGATTTCAGAGAACGGCCGCTCACGGACACTGCCCAGGTCGTAATTCCACCACATGGTATCGGGGTGTACCTTGCCCAGGTTGTCAATATTGGCAATATTGACACCGGAGGAGTTGCCGCCCCATTGATCCAGCCGGGCTTTTATATGCTCTGCCTGTTCCGGATAATGCTGTTTAACCCAGTGATACAGATAAAGGCCATCGGCATCATTATTGCCGGTCACATATTCACGCTCGATCCCCTGTTTCAGCTCGTTAATACAATGTTCAAATAGGAGGTCCAGTGATTTGCGGGTAGCAATATGATAGACATCATCTTCGCGGTTTTTATTGCCCCGTCCGGCATAATTGAGGTGCGATAGATAAAACTTGTCCACACCTTCATTGTCCATTAACTGCAGTAAATCAGGCAGTTCCTCAGCATTGTCCTGGGTCAGGGTAAAACGCAGTCCGACTTTAATATCATGTTCCTTGCACAGGCGAATACCCTGTATGGATTCCTGCCAGGCGCCATCTCTGCGGCGAAATACATCGTGGGTAGCTTCTACACCGTCAATACTGATCCCGACATAATTATAATTGACCTCGGCAATCTGCCGGATATTGTCCTGAGTGATCAAAGTGCCGTTGGTAGAGAGGCCGACATAAAAGCCCATGTCTTTGGCCCGGTGGGATATTTCAAAGATATCATCCCGCAGTAAAGGTTCACCGCCGGACAGAATGAGTACCGGTACGCCAAACGCCTTTAAATCATCCATAACAGTAAACACTTCCTGGGTGGATAATTCACCCTTAAAATGGGTATCAGCTGAAATAGAATAACAGTGCTTACAGGTCAGATTGCAGCGGCGGATTAAATTCCAGATCACAACCGGACCGGGAGGATTACGCTTAGGTCCTATGGGGATTGGATTAAGGACTTCTTTGAGGTATTGGGAGATTCTGAACATAAGTATTTAGTCTTGCTCTGTTAGCTTTATTTTAGCCTTTTGCTTTTAAGCGTAAACCGGTCTTTTTTAGGATCTGCTTACTATACAGTAATTCATAGCCGGCACAATACTCGCCCAGTAATTCCTTGACCTGTTGAACCTTTTCGGCTACCTCTTCACGATTTTTGCCATGTAGCATGGCAAACAGATTATATGGCCATTCGGGTAAAAAACGCGGTCGTTCATAACAGTGACTGACAAAGGGCAGGGCACCGAGCCGATCGCCCAGTTCCTTTATTTTTTCATCCGGTACATTCCATACCGACATGGCATTGGCTTTGTAGCCCAGTTTGTAATGATTGGGTACGGCGCCTATTCGGCGGATCTGTCCCTTATCGAGCATTTTCTGCAGTCGTTGTTTAACCGTTTCCGAGTCAATGCCCAGTTGTTCGGCAATGACGGCATAAGGCTTTTTTACCAGCGGCAGGCCCGCCTGGGTAGCGGTAATGATTTTTCTGTCGAGTTCATCCATAGCGTGTAAGGACCGTGTCACCTGTTTATGCCTGAAAGTGCAGGCCTACAAAAAATTCCTGAATTTTGGGCATATTGTACACTTTTAAACCGGTTCTGGCTTCTATGGCCTGGTTGGTGCGGGTGATCTGTTCAGGGGATTCGGTGGCTAATACATACCACATATTAAATTCATGATCCCGTTCATAATTATGGGCCACTTCCGGGAAGGAATTGACGATTTCAGTGACTTCTTCAAAGCGTTCTGCAGGCACCCGAATGGCACACAGGCTGAAACTGCCGCCCAGTTTCTGAATATCATACATCGGGCCGAAACGGGTCAGAGTACGGTTGTCCAGCATCGTCTGCAGACGGGACAATAACTCGTCTTCAGAAATACCCAGTTGTTGAGCGACTTCAAGAAAGGGTTGATCGCAAATAGGAAAATTGCCCTGCAGGGAATTGATGATTAAACGGTCTGTTTCATCCATAGGCGTGCTGGGCAACCCGGGGCAGGCCGAAATCATTATCTGCTGAACAGCCGGCCGTCTGGCGGGCTGCAGGTTCAGGCTGGCTGAACTGTTGCGGATCAATATAACGGGCACCACGCTGTTTAAAACGACGGGTGCTGAATAAAGGCTGGTAATTAATACTATCCAGTTCCAGCATATCTACAATATCATCAAGCCGCTGTAGAACCGATTCCCGATCCTTACCATGAATCATGGAAAACAGGTTGTAGTTCCATTTCTGCTCAGGCCGACGGGGACGCTGATAACACAAGGTAACACAATTAAACGAGGCAATCTTGCGAGCCACTTCCTCAACACGATCATCCGGAATATCCCAGACCACCATGGCATTCGCCTTAAAACCCAGTTCCTTATGACGCACCACAACCCCCAGTCGTTTAATGGTCCCATCATCTTTCAACTGCTGCAACCGCTCAATAACCTGCTGCTCAGAAACCCCCATCTGCCGTGCAATTCGTGCAAACGGCTTACTGGTCAACTCCAGCCCATCCTGAATAAGCGCAATAAGCTTCTGATCCAAAAGATCCAATGTCATAACAACTGCCTTATAAAAACCGCACAAAAAATTGAATATAAACTAAAAATTCTCTAAGCTCTTTCTCAACGCTCAACGCTCAACGCTCAACGCTCAACGCTCAACGCTCACCGC
>JALTKC010000547.1 GCA_027076245.1 Gammaproteobacteria bacterium | reverse complement strand
CCCTGGTGAAGAAGTACGCAGCAGACGTCCTTTACGTTCAGCCAAAGTCGAAGTAACAGAAGTTGAAGGTGAACCCGGCTGGTACCGCGCTGCGCTGCATGTCCGCCCACACTTTAAATATATGGGTTCAGATTTTACCCTGTCTCTGGTGGGCAAACTGGACAAGTCATAAATAATACTTCTACAGCCTACTCGGAAAACAGAAGTGCGGGCATCTCTGCCCGCATTGCTGTGAATAAACTATCTGTTCTTCTCAATAGCTCTCCTTATCAAATAACTGCAAAGTTATAAAATTCATACTGAACCTGTATAATAATAACCGGTCTAAGCACTATCTTTCTAAGAAACATATTTCTATCGGTTCAAAAATTCGGCGTATTATATGAAAAGTTCCTTTGCTTTATTGGCTACTCTTGTTTTATTTTTATTGTTTTCTGTTCCTGTTTTTTCAGCGCAGCCACAAAATACGACCATAAATGATTTTTTTCAGCGCACCCGGAGTTTGCAGGCAGATTTTGAGCAGACTGTGGTTAATGGCAGTGGCAAAGTGCTGGAACAATCGCATGGCAATCTTATTATCAGCCGTCCTGACAAGTTTATACTGGACTATCAGACTCCGGTGGAACAAAAGTATATTTCCAATGGAAAAAACCTCTGGATTTATGATGTTGAACTGGAGCAGGTTAATATTAAACCTCTGGATGAACAGATGGGTGATTCCCCGGCATTATTACTCAGCAGTAATGACAATATCTACAAATACTATCAGGTCAATGATGTCTCAATGGGCAAACCGGATGGCCTGAACTGGGTTCAGCTCAAAGCACTTAATGATGATATGACCTTTGAACGGGTTATACTGGCATTTAAAAACCATATTCTTATGCGTATGCGTCTGTATGACAGCTTTGGACAGATCACGGAACTTAAGTTTTCCAGTATTGTTGTTAATAAACCTTATAGTACCGAACAGTTTAATTTTGTACCACCCGCTGATGTCGATATTATTGGAACCGCCAATGCACGCTAACCAGGCTGATTTACTGGAACAGGCAGGTCAGGGGCAGCAGAATCCTTTAAGTCCACTGGCGGACAGAATGCGTCCGGATTCTCTGCAGAATTTTTTTGGCCAGACTCATATTCTGGGAGCAGGTAAACCGCTTACTCAGGCGATTGAAAGTGGCAAACCCCATTCCATGATTTTCTGGGGCCCCCCCGGGGTCGGTAAAACCACGCTTGCCCGCTTAATTGCCCGTTACGCAAAAGTCCGGTTTCTGGCCATTTCTGCCGTACTTTCAGGTGTTAAGGAAATTCGTCAGGCGGTGGAACAGGCGAAGCAATATTCTCAGGTTTATGCTCAGCCTACGGTACTGTTTGTGGATGAAGTGCATCGTTTTAATAAATCTCAGCAGGATGCTTTTTTACCTTATATCGAAGACGGCACTTTTATTTTTGTCGGGGCAACCACCGAAAATCCCTCATTTGAACTCA
The DNA here is from genome assembly GCA_027076245.1 of Gammaproteobacteria bacterium. Classification (GTDB taxonomy): domain Bacteria; phylum Pseudomonadota; class Gammaproteobacteria; order GRL18; family GRL18; genus JANELJ01. Next base: position 917 of record JALTKC010000547.1, on the reverse strand, counting down.
ATAATGCCTTATTATCCCGTGCCAGGGTGTACCTGTTAAAAACACTGGAACAGGACGAACTATCAGCGCTGCTGGAACTGGCACTAAATGATAATGAACGAGGTCTTGGGGCGTTGCATTTACAGATCAGTGACGAAGACCGACTTAATCTGATCAGCGCAGCGGATGGAGACGGCCGAAAACTGCTTAATCTGCTGGAAATTGCAACGGATCTGGCAAAAGAAGAAAACGGCCAGAGATGGATAAGTTCAGAGGCTATTACTCAGGTCATATCCGGTACCACCCGGCGTTTTGATAAAGGCGGTGATCTGTTTTATGAACAGATTTCAGCTTTTCATAAATCCGTCAGAGGTTCCTCACCGGACGGGGCTTTGTACTGGATGGCCCGTATGATTGAAGCTGGTTGTGATCCCCTGTATATTGCCCGCCGACTGTTGGCCATTGCCTCAGAAGACATCGGTAATGCCGATCCCCGTGCCATGCAGGTGGCCTTAAATGCCTGGGATGCCTTTGAACGGCTGGGGCCTGCAGAGGGCAACCGGGCTATTGCTCAGGCCGCAGTTTACTGTGCTCTGGCACCCAAGAGCAATGCCGTATATACCGCCTTTAAAGCCGCCATGGCCAGTGCCCGGGAATCCGGCTCTCTGGAGGTTCCTGAGCATTTACGTAACGCACCGACCCAGTTACTCAAATCCATGGGCTATGGAGAACAATACCGCTATTCCCATAATGAACCGGAAGCCTATTCCGCCGGACAAACCTATTTACCTCCGGAACTGGCCGATGCCAGGTTTTATTCTCCACAACCCAGAGGGCTTGAAATAAAACTTGCAGAAAAGCTCGAATATTTACAGTCTCTGGATAAACAGTTTAAAAATAATAAATAAATTTCAGAGTAAGATTAATAATGAATATTC
>JALTKC010000546.1 GCA_027076245.1 Gammaproteobacteria bacterium | reverse complement strand
GTATAATGTAATTATAGAATAGGGCTGTCCCCTATATCTTTAAATTTTTTATTCTTTATAGTACTTGTTTATTTTATAAACAAATACTCATAATCAGCAGAAAGACTTTAAAGGTCCTATTTAGCAGGCATTATGGAACATTCCGTACTTTACAAACAGGATTATAATCAGTCCAGGGTTCAATACCTGTTTAAAAACAACAGGGGACGGGACTTTGTCTGCGGTGATATTCACGGCTGTTTTGACCTGCTTGAAAAAGAGTTACAAAAGGTTAACTTTGATCCGCACCGGGACCGTCTGTTCAGTGTTGGTGATATAATAGACCGGGGACGTGACTCCTCCAAAGCCCTGTTTTATTTAAAACAAAACTGGTTTTACTGTATTCGAGGCAACCATGAACAGATGTTTCTGGACTGGTGCAACGAAAACACCCCGGTGTTTCGTGCCGATGCTTTTCGTTTTCATATGCATAATGGCGGTCAATGGGTGGCTGACTATCTGGGTGTTCATATTCAGCAGCTTAATGATGATATTCTTAATGACATGCCCATTACCGAGAAGTACCCGGCATTAAATCCCTGGGTAGAAGCCTTGTCAGCCTTACCTTTTGCCATGGAAATAAAATCCTCCAGCAAAAAAATCGGTATTATTCATGCTGAAATCCCTCAGGAGATCAACTGGCCTTCACTGGAAGTTGAATTAAATAAACCCAGGGTTTTATACAGCCTGCTCTATTCACGTAAATACATTCATTCTGTTAGACCCAAAAAATATCGCATTGACGGTGTTGATGAAATTTATGCCGGGCATACCATTCTTGACAAACCTCAGAAAATTGGCAATATTCATTATATCGATACCGGCGCCTACTCTAAAAACCAGCTGACCATAATTGAAATTTAGTTGAGATTAAGTTGAAATTATCCATTAATATCGGCTTAAAACATGAGTTTATGCTCCCTCCAGACAATCAGCAAAAATCCATGCTGAAAAAACAGGCTTAATCAAAGTTATTTTTAATACAATATGCATAATCCTTTAAAACGCCCTATTCTTGAAATCCTTAAAAATACTGACGGCGTACTTAAAGAATATCAACTGCATCGGCTGCTGGGCGGTGAAGCCTTTAGCCAGTTTACAGAAGGCTGCAGTGAAGAACTGGCCCTGTTTCGTAAGCATTTTCTGGTTATGAATGCCCTTTACGAACTGCATGAAGAACTGCTTGAACAGAAACTCTACCTGCAGATTTCTGCACTGGAGATCAAGCTGCATCCAATAGCTGAGACACCGCCCTGGCTACAGCCCGGCAAAACACTGGAGGTTGAACACACCTTTGCCAAACTCAGTCAGTATTACCGGGACTGGCAGTATTTTAACAAAACCAACGATGCCGATGTCGAAGCACTATTAAAAGGTTTCTGGAATACTTATCTGGTCTGCGAAGAAAAAACCGAAGCACTGGCCTGCCTGCAACTGGATAATAATGCCAAATGGCCGGAGATACAGCAGCAGTACCGCCGCCTCTGCCAGCAGCATCATCCTGACAAGGGCGGCGACCCCATCTTTTTTATTGAAATCCGTCAGGCCTATGATAATTTAAAAAGTGTTTATAAAAATGCGCCAAACCAGTCTGGTTCAGTTTAAGAGATTCCACTAAATCTTATTTAGCACAAAATATACTCAGGTAGATTTTTTTAAACGCTTAATATCAAAACCAGCGGCTTTTCTGTCCACATCCACTGCCTTATCACCACTTACCCAGTTAATAACCCGGGGTTCATTATTCGCGGCTTTTTCCTGCACAGAGTCGCAGGCCGTTAAACAGACACCACACTGAGTACAGGTAATTTTTGCCCGCTTAATCCCCCTCACCGGCAAACGCATCGGACAGGCTTTATCACATTCATTGTTACAGGACTGGCACAGGCTGGCTCTGGACTTGTCAAAACCGATGACCAGTGCTCTGGGATTACCCATCCAGGCAAAGCTCTGTAACATCCCTACAGAACAGCCGTATTTACAGAACAGATGCCGGGCAAAAAAGAAATCCAGGGTTAACACCAGTGTCATAACCAGTAAAAAAACACTAGGCCCAAAAGTCAGATCAGCCCTGAGCAAGTCATGAAATAACTCAAACGGCGGTAAAACATAACTTAAAATGGTAAATGCCCAGATAAAGGCAATAAGCAGGCACAGCAGCAGTATCAGCAACCAGGCACCGGATTTTGAGTCTCTCAGCGGTTTCTCCCAGAGTGTTACCCGTTCCAGATATTTTTCCATTAAACGGTTAATGGTTTCAACTACTGAAAAATGAGGACATAACCAGCCGCAATACAAGCGTCCATATTTCCATGAGAAAAAAATAAACACACTCACCAGAACGACCACTGGAACAATAAAATTAAATACCAGGTGCTTAACCTGAGTGGGCGTATCAAAACATTGATACTGGGATGGTTCCAGTCCAAATATCCAGGCGTGACCAAAGATAACAAAATGACCGGCGTTTAAGTCAAACCTAAAAATATCCAGCCAGGGTGCCAGTAAAAACAACAAATAAAATGAATAACGACTCAGGGTACGCAGTCGTTCTCTGGAAATGCTCATAAACAGCCTGTTTTAATAATCAGGCGGCTATTTTAAGTATAGAAAATGATAGCTGCAGTGATCAATGTTACATAAGGACAAAGAGATTACTCTTTTTAATGACAATGTCCTTAATCAGTACGGTTAATGAATACGCCCTTTACGTCCAGACAAAAAGTTGATCATTCATTGTTTTTGACAGTAAAAATGGTAAGAAATTTTGTGCAATTTCATATTTTATGCGGTCTAAGCTACTGTTAGCTTTCAAAAACTCAAACAATATTGTAATGGGTAACGACATGCCAATAGTAAATATGAAAGACATGCTCAAACATGCTTATGAAAATAACTATGCTGTGGGGGCTTTTGATGTTATTAATCTGGAATTTATTGAAGGTGTCATAACCGCTGCTGAACAGTATCAATCCCCTGTTATTTTAAGCCTTGCTGAATCACATTTTGAATATTTTAATTTCTGCTTATTAATGGCTGCGATTGAAACAGCAGCAAAAAAAGCAACGGTTCCGGTAGCAATACATCTGGATCATGGTAAGAAATTTGATTCGGCTGTCGAGGCAATCCGGCTAGGTTGCAACGGGGTAATGATCGATGCATCAGACAAGCCTTTACAGGAAAATATTCGTCTTACCAGTGAACTGGTTACAATGGCTCGGGGTTGTGGTGTTTCAGTAGAGGGTGAACTGGGTTATGTTCCGGGAGTAGAAGGTGTTGATGCTCAGCAACACCCTGGAGAAATAAAATATACAACGGTTGATGAGGCGAAGATATACTGCGACAAAACCGGGATAGATTTTTTAGCGGTTTCTATAGGTACTGTACACGGCAGGATGCAAGGAAAGCCCAACCTGGATTTTCAGCGCCTGAAGGAAATTAATGAAGCACTTGGCATACCGCTGGTCATTCATGGTGGCACAGGCCTTGAAGACCAGCAATTCAAAACATTAATAGAACATGGTGTGGCTAAAATTAATTACTACACAGCCCTGGAAGATATTGCCAGCATAGAAATTAATCAGCCTGCAAAGACGTCTGATGAAAGTCGTTTTCCCAACAGGGTAAAAAATATAGCCTCTGAAATCAGAAAAGAAGTCATACGTTGTATGCAACTCTGGGGTTCTGAGGGTCGGGCACAGGAAGTGCTGGAATATGCATCTCCATGGCAGAATATTGAACATCTAATTATCTATAATGTTGAGGGTATCAGTGAACAGGACACCATTAAGATGGCAATAAAGGGCAAGTCTGTTCTTGAAAAAATACCCGGAGTAAGAGAGGTTTTTATTGGTGAATCAGTAAAGAAGAAGGATGCTTATCGTTATACCTGGCTGGTCAGGTTTTGCAACCAGGCTGTAATTGACAGCTACCGGGAACACCCGGATCATGTGGCCTTTGCAGATAATTTATTCCGTCCTGTTGCAGGGAACAGAATCAGCATTGATTATTTAGAAATAAAACCTTAGCACATATAATCCTTTAACGACTTAGCCGGCTTCGTAACCCCGAATAACGCCATGTCCGCTCAGTTAAGGCTGCTTTCCAGACGGTTTCACTGCCAATAATATACAGATGTTCTCTGGCTCTGGTCAGGCCGGTGTAAAGCAGTTCAGGGCTTAATAAGGGGGATTCCTGGCCGGGTAAGATAATAGCCACATGATTGAATTCAGAGCCCTGGGTTTTATGAATGGTCATGGCATAGACAGTTTCAACTGAGGGTAATCGGGCCAGGCTGATTTTCCGGTACTGGCCATCCTCATTTTCAAACCATGCGGCTAGTTTACCGTTTTTATCTGGCCATATCAGACCGACATCACCATTAAACAAATGGCTGGAATAACTGTTCTGGATAACCATTATGGGTCGTCCCGGATAGTGTGCACCAGGACGAACAGATGGGTTTAATATAGATAATTGCTGTTCAATGGTTTTATTTAACTGCTCAACACCCCGCTCACCCACACGGGTTGGAACCAGAATACGAAAGCCTGCCAGTGCGGCAAAGGCCTGTGGTAAATCAGGTGCTCTGGACAGGCTTAAAAAATAATGCCTGCAGGCCTGAGTGAGCCAGCTTTCATATAAGGGATCAGGCAAATAAGATAACTGCTCTTGTTCCTTGTGCTCAAAATGAATACTTTGCTGTTTATTATCCAGCAGGCGCTGCCAGCTTTTCTGAGCCTGGGTATTGATGACTTCACTGGCAATAGCACCAATTTCACCGCCAAAACGCCGACTGTGAGTTAATAATGTCAGATGGTTATAGTGACTGTTATTATTAACCTGCACGATTTGCCCACTGATCTGTTTAATCTGTTCAGCAGTTTCAGCGTTATAACCCGGATGCGGATGACAAGCAATATCAGACAGTACACTGCCGGTTTCAACAGAAGGTAACTGATCGGCATCGCCCAGTAAGATCAGGCTTGCATGTTCCGGCAAGGCTCGCAGAATCCGGGCCATCATGGGTAAGTCGATCATGGAGGCTTCATCTATTAATAAGACATCACAGTTTAAAGGCTGTTGAGCATTGTGTTTTAATTGCAGAGAGTTTGGTCGAAACCCCAGAAGCCGGTGCAGAGTTGAGGCCTCTTCCGGAATTGAATTTAAAATCGGTTTATCAACCGGACCTGATAATAAATCTTCTCTGGCCTGCATAATAGATTCTTTCAAACGCTGCGCGGCTTTACCCGTAGGAGCCGCCATTAATATTTTTAACCGGCCATTATGTACAGCCTGCAAGGTGGCCAGCAGTCGGGTAACGGTATAGGTTTTACCGGTACCGGGGCCACCGGAAATAATACTTAAACGTCGACCGGGAGCATTGGCTACCGCCACTTTCTGCCAGTCGGTTTCTGCCTGTTTAGACCCAGCCTGTTCAAACAATTGTGAAAAAATATTTTTAGCTCTGGACAGAGCCTGCTTACCAAGCGGTGTCAGTGCCATTCTGTTTTTTAAAGCAGCGGCAATTTCAACTTCAAACTGCCAGTATCTTCTTAAATACAAAGCCTGTTCATCAAAAACAACAGGGGCCTGATCCTCAGGTTTAATCGCTAACTCAGCCAGACACTGGCTAATACTGTCAGAAGACGGAAAATGATAACCGTCCAGTTCTTTTTCGCTGTTCTGCCAGTAAGTTTTATTGGCTGCTTGTGTAACGGGCAGACAGGAGTGCCCCTGTCTTAGCCCCCACTGCAGAGCTAATAACAGATGAAATAATAGTTCATTATCAGACTGTCCAAGCTCACGTGATATTTGAGAGGCCATAAAATAATCAATGGCTTCTATATCATCCAGTTGCTGCTGGCAGGCAGCACTGTCAGAATAAATCATGCGACTGCCTCCTGCTGTTCTGCCCCTTTAAAAACGCTATCCAGTCTGTTTAGAAGTTCGCTATCAATGGCCGTATGATATACCCCGTAAGACTCAGTATTTTGCGCACTCATAGCTCTTAAATAAAGATAATAGACACCGCCAAAATGACTGTCCGGATTATAATCCGGGATCCTGAAACGAAGATAACGATGCAGTGCCAGACTGTAAATTAAATACTGCAGATCATAGAAATGATGCTGATTATTTTCCCTTAAAGCCTGCCAGTGATAGTTTTCAAAGCTGTCACCCAGATGAGTAGATTTGTAGTCAGCCACATAAAAACGTCCTTTGTGTTCAAATATCAGATCAATAAATCCGCGCATCATACCCTGCAATTGCTCATACCCCGGTAAACAAACTTTTTGACCGTCATTTCGATGCTGTTCAAGGCAGGCACAAAGCTTATTCATATCCACACCGTCAAGAGGAAAATAAAATTCCGTTTCCCGCAGGGTCTGAGACCAGCTAAGGTCTGAGAGTTTAAAACGGTCTGTTTCCGGTTCTATGGGAGGCAGACTGGTGTCCAGGCAATCCTGCAGCCAGATAATAAGTTCATCCTGTTCTGTTTCTGAAAGACCGCCAAAACGCATAAGCGGAGCCTGTATGGGCCATTCCTCTACGGCCTGTTGTACGGTATTAAAGTTAGTATGTTCCAGAATATCATGCAGCAAGTTTCCCGTATCCGCACCCTTACGCAGAGCAAAGCGCAGTAACTGACTGGTATTTTTAACAGACCGCTCCTCAGCTTCATCATCAATGTGTTCTTTTTGATCCAGTCTGTCTGTGTAAGCAGTATAACTGTCTCTGATCAGAGAGGAAAAAGAACTTAATGACCATTTAGAATCAACAGGATGATTAAGTTCTGAAACAGTATAGTGTTCCTTATTGTTCTGAGTCTGCCTGTGAATCGTTTTATTGAGCATGCTTTCATTAAGATGAATAAGAGCCGAACTGCCGTTACTGCTTCTGGCCAGTGCCTGCAGGCTTTCTTCCCACTTACTGTCATCGCTAAGCTTCAGAGTCAGCCCCAAAGGTGAGTGAATACTGTTTTTAAAAGGAGCAACCCCCAGATAACAGCGATGTGCGGCACGAGTAATGGCCACATAAAGCAGTCGTATGCTTTCAGCATGCCCCTCCGCAGTGGTTAAATCAATAGCTTCAGGGCTGGCTCCTGTCTGACATCGGGCTTCATAAGTCTCAGGATCATGGTATTCAAAATACTCATGCAGTTGCTTGCCAAAACGCACGGGATCTTTCCAGGAACTGGCAAAGGGGATAAAAACAATGGGGTACTCCAGACCTTTGGAACCATGCTGGGTGACAATACGGATCAGGTTGGCATCACTTTCCAGACGTAACTGGGCTTCTTCCTGACGGGTTTCATTATGACATTGATCGGTAAACCATTTAAGCAACTGCTGCGGATGCTTAAACTGTCTGGAGGCCTGCTGGAGTAATTCAGCCAGATGGATCATATTGGTTAAAGAACGTTCATGCTGAGCCGGCTCCGGCTGATAGTCACGGCCTGTTAATTCCATTAGCATGGATATACAGCCTTTTTTAAACCATATCTCTCTTAACTGCAGCGCTCTCTCACGTTGTTCTTCCCATGCCTGTTCATTACCGGGCTGATTATACAGAGCCAGTTTTTCGGCATTACCGCCCATAAGGTATGTAGATAAAGCCGCCATCAGCAGTGCGTCATTTTCCAGTTCCAGAATCCCCCTTAATACCAGCAGCAGTTCTCTGGCCTGATCGGTTTTAAAGATGCTGTCTTTTTCACTGAGATAAACACTGGGAAAACCGGATCGGGATAAACTGTCACGAAGGATCTGAGCTTCGGTTCCGGTACGAACCAGTATGGCAATATCCTTCTCCTGAACGGCCTGATCACCCAGCCTGACCTCTGTCAGTAAGCGACTTATTTCAGTAACACACCATTGTGCCAGCGCCGCTCTTAACTCATCAGTACGGGTAGTATTATCTGTATCCTGCAAGTAACAATAATTTATGGCAGAAAATTGTCTGTCCGGATCCTTAAGCGGCTCCCCTGCCGCTTTTGCCTGTGGGGTTGAATTGATCCGCTTATAGTTAATATCATAACCAAAAACATCCACTGTGCCCGGCTCATCCAGAGGCTGACCAAGAAACAATCGATTATAGCCGGTAACCACACCCTGCTCTGAACGCCAGTTAGTATCCATATACCAGTGATATTCAGCATCGTTACGGGCTTTAAGATAAGTAAAAATATCTCCCCCGCGAAAAGCATAAACCGCCTGTTTGGGATCGCCAATCATAAACAAAGTATAAGCAGGGTCAGATTTGGGATATAGAATATCCAGGATAGTGTATTGTTGTGGATCGGTATCCTGAAATTCATCCACTAAAGCCACCGGGTATTGCGCCCTTAATGCTGTTTTTAATGCCTGAGCGCTGCTGTCCTGCAAGCGGTGACTGAGATAAGTAATGAGATCATCAAAATCCATTATCATTTGCTGTTCTTTCAGCATAGAGAATTTTTTTCGGATAGACAATATGCCCTCAGAAATCAGCCGGTAAACAGTAATATTATCAATTTGAACTTGTAAGTTGCTTTTTTGTTTTTTTAATTTATCAATAAAAGATTTTTTTAGTTTTTTTAAAGGGTCAAAAATCTGTTGAAGTTTTTTATTACCACGATAATTTTTTCCATTAATAAATTCATGCAGTTCGGGGGGTGGTTCTTTTGCGCCATAAATTCCCAACCACAAAATTAACTGTGCCCATTCATTACGCCGTTGTTGCTCATCACTATTGCCATTAACCATAACTTCAAAAATTCTGCTTTTATTTTCCAGCAGGCTTGTTTTAACAGCTGTTTTTTTATCATAGAACAAATCATCCATAATACGGTCAATGTTCTCATTAAAATAAGCTTGCATAGACTCCTGATCCGGTATTTGCAGATCAGTGGATGATGTCAGGGCTTTACCATATTTACTGATAAAGCCCTCAGGTGTATGACTGTTATTTTCTTCCAGCAGGCTGAAATCCGCTTCACTCTGGTTGATTTTGCGTAACCAGTCCCGTACCGCTTCCATTAATAGCTCACTGGTATCCGTCTCCATGCTCATATCCATGGATAAACCACTGGCAAAAGCCTGACTGCTTAAAGCCCGGCTGCAAAAACCGTGGATGGTATAAATGGATGCCTCATCCAGTTCACGCAAAGCAATATTCAGTAGAGCCTCTCTTTGTGAGGACTGTTCTTCTGTTAACTGCTTATCCAGTTCCGTAAAAAACTCGTCCTTCTTGACCAGTTCATTCCAGTTGTTTAATGCCTGACGGATCTGTTCCTCTATTCGGCCACGCAGTTCTTCAGTGGCCGCTTTGGTAAAGGTCATAACCAGGATCTGCTGGACACTTAAACCTTTTTCTAACAACAGGCGCAGATAGAGCCGGGTAATATTATAGGTTTTACCGGTTCCGGCACTGGCTTCAATCAGGTGACGACCGGACAGGGGTATAGTGGCAGGATTCAGTTTTTGCAGATTGATTGTATTCTTTGACAC
>JALTKC010000545.1 GCA_027076245.1 Gammaproteobacteria bacterium | reverse complement strand
GTTATCAGACAATATGCGGCACCGTATCAGATTTCCGGTAAACTGAGCAGATTAAAGGCTGTCCTGGGCAGTACATCCAGTGATCAATATAATCTGCATATTCAGCAACTTGGTTTTTCCAACCTGGCACTATCTGATGAGCAGCAGGCTTTATTCAATCGTCTGGGTCTTAACTTTAATGCCAGGATAAATTATACCCCGGACAAAATAACGGTTAATTATCCTCAACTGTCCATTACCCAATCCGGCAGCCGCCTGCTAAACAATAAAGGCTCTGTCATTGTTACTCATCTGGATAAAACTGACCCCGCTATTTATTTAAAAGGCAATCTGAATGGCCATATACATCAGTTAATGAAGCTCAGGCTGGTTAATCAGTTTACCCATAAAACCATCCGTAAGCCTTCAATCCTGGATACTCAATATCAGCTGAGTCTGCATAATAATCAGCTGGATATTTCAGAGCTGTTTTTATCAGTATTCCACCCACTCAGCAAGGGCCGTCTGGATCTTAAAACCCATAGCCCAATTAAACTGTCACTAAGTGATGCAAAAAATAATTTTGCTCAAAACGGACATTTAAGCCTGAAGCTTAAAAATTTTGATATCAGTCCTTATGAAGTGCTGTTCCCTGAGCTACCCATAACCTTTGATTCAGCCAGTGCAAGAATTAATCTGGTACAAAAAAACAGGAAACAGACTATTAAGTTTGAGCAGCCTTTACGCCTGCACAATGTTCATTACAAAAATCCCAAAACCGCCCTGCTTAATCCTTTTGATGTAATACTTGATATACAGGCCGTACAGTCAGGCAAGCAAACCACGGCCCGTATTAAACAGTTAGCACTGCAGTTTAAAGGACAGAAAAACAGGGCTCTGGCTCTTAATGCCGATTTAAAATACCATACCGGAAAGACCATGCCCCTTACCAGTTTAAATGCCGATCTGAATGTTTTATTGACACAATGGTTCAGTCAGCCGGGTATTATGCCTGACAATACTCTGACCAGGGGGACACTGACGGCTGATATTTCGCTGGATAATGCTCACCAGTTAAAACATAAATGGCAGATCAATGATCTGGGTGATAATAATAAGCAGCAATTAATTCAATCTGTATTAATTGACGGTACAGGTAAAATTAAGAACCTTAAGGATCTGTTCCTGGAATTTCCTCTGATTATGCAAAGCCAGTCAGGTACAACTGAGTTAATCCTGAAAAATCATATCCAGATTAAAAACGATACCCCTTCTGTGGCTATTGATGTCCATGGCAAGGAAATATTTTTAAACGATATATTAAAACTGCTGGCCGCCATTAACCCGGATTCTGAACTGTCAAAACTTGAAAAGGAAATAGAATCAACAGCAAAGACAGAACAAACATCCTTGCCTGCTGCACCGGATAATACGCCTGCACTAACACCCTTCTGGCCTACCGGACTGGATATACTGGCTCATCTGGATATACAGAGACTGTATTATTCCGATTATATGTCCTATCACAATATCAGGGGTCAGCTTGATATTAACAGGAAACATTTAATTGCTAAAAACTTTGAAATTCGTTTTCATGACAGCCCCATGACTCTGGATGCCGATTTTAAATTTACGCCCAAAAGAAAACAGCCCTATGACATCCGTCTTAATACTGCTTTAAGCCAATTTAATGTAGGCGGCTTTCTAAAAGAATTAAAACCCGATCATGTGCCCAGGGCAGACGGAGTTTTTGATGTAGATTTACTCTTTTATGGTCCTTTAAGCAATTTAACCCAGATCCGTAATGAACTGATGTTTAAAATTGATATCAGCGGTGTCGATGGAGTCTATCATTTAATCCCGGCCGACAATATCATGGCACGTTCCGGCGGCCAGGCCATGGCCGTAGTGGGTGAAGTGGTATCCGTACTACCTACATCAGGTTTTGGTCTGGGTATTATTAACCGCGTGGTACGCTTTGCCAAAGACATAGAATATGACCTAATCCGTATGAGCATGTCCCGCCAGAAGGATCTAAATACCCATATTGATATTTTTGAAATACTCAGTCCCGAACTGCATTTAATTGCGGATGGCGATATTACTTTTGCACCTGATACCAGGCTAATGGATCAGGATCTTAAAATGCAGGCGGATTTAAACCTGTCCGGAGAAGGTGCCGCTATTTTTTACGGGCTTGGACTATTAAAGGACGAACAGGATGAATACGGTTTCTGGAAAGGTCCTACCATTAAATTCTGGGGTTCCATCAGCAATATGGATGATAATTTTGATGAAATAATAAACAAAGCAAAAGAAGGCACCCTGGCAGGTGGTATAACTAATCCATTTTCCGGCCTGGTGGGCAATTTTAAGTATCGCTGGGCAGGTACCCAGCCGGATTACTCAAAACTTCTGAACCAATATAAGAAGCCGCAATTAAAAAATAAAAAAAACAGACAGACCAAAGAAACGAAGTAAAGTTAAACAGCCTTCTCAAAAACAGCGGTTAAAACTTTTCAATATGAGTTATTTTTACTATGCTTAGAAAAGCCTGTTATTTAAAATTTAATCATAAGAGCAGCCAATTATGAAAACTCTGTTATTGACCACGATTACTTCTATAGCTATGTCTGCCCTTACCAATGTCTCAGCTGACGGACAACGAAGCTTTGGCGATGCCTGGTATGATCTGGAAAGAAAATATCCCTCACCAGAAAGACGTTATAGCCGAAGAGAGCTGGATCAGGCTCGCCGCAGAGCCAATAACTCCTTATGGATGGATACATACGGACGCAGAGATCCCATTTACCAGAGTGATCAATACCGTGGACGTTCATCCGGATACGGTTACGGTTCTCGTCCCATGTATAGAAGTCGTTCATCTTTCCCCGACTTTTAAGTTAAATAAATCATATTTTGTAGTTATCAGAAACATTAACGTTAAAAAAGGATAAATAATGTCATTGATTAAAACAGCCGCAATTTTAATTTTACTTAGTCTAACCTTCTCACAAACTGCAATTGCCAGGGAGATCGTGATAAAGTTTTCTCATGTCACCACAGAAAAAACACCTAAAGGAAAGGCTGCCAATTATTTTAAAAAACTGGTGGAACAACGGCTAAAGGGTAAAGTCAGAGTAGAAGTTTTTCCTAATTCCCAGCTTTATAATGATAAAGAAGTCCTAAAGGCACTGCTGCTCGGTGATGTGCAGATGGCCGCCCCTTCTCTGTCTAAATTCGGTAAATACACCAAAAAATGGGGGATCTTTGATCTGCCTTTCCTGTTTAAGGATGCCAGTTCCGTTGAGTGTTTTACCAATAGTCCACAGGGACAGGCTTTATTGGGTGCTGCTGAAGATAAGGGCCTTAAGGGACTGGCCTACTGGCTAAACGGCATGAAGCAGTTATCTGCCAATAAACCCTTGTTGGTACCTGATGATGCCGCCGGAGAAAAATTCCGTATTATGAGTTCTGACGTTCTGGAAGCACAGTTTAAGGCCGTTAAAGCCAATCCTCAGAAAATGTCCTTCTCTGAAGTTTATAATGCCCTGTCCACCGGAGTTATAGACGGTCAGGAAAATACCTGGTCCAACATCCGCACCAAAAAGTTTTATGAAGTTCAGAGTGACTTTACCGAGTCCAACCATGGCGTTCTGGAATATGTTCTGGTGACCAGCACCGAGTTCTGGGACAGTTTACCCGAAGATATTCAGAAAGAACTGAGTGCCATTATCAAGGAGGTTACCGCTAAGGAAACCCGCTGGGCACTGGAAGCGGCAGAAGAAGACAAACAGTTTATTATTGCCTCCGGCCGCACCAAAGTCCACACTTTAACCAACCAGCAGCTTGAACAATGGGCAGAAGTCATGAAGCCGGTGTGGAAAAAGTTTGAAGCGGATATCGGCAAGGAAAATATTGATGCCGCACTGAAATGCAATAATTAATCTGTACTGTCCTCTGTCCCCGGCTATTATTACACAATACAAATTGTGTAATAATAGCCGGGGATTTTTTTATTCAATTTTTGCAGGTCAGGTTATTATATGAGCAAAATTATTGATTATATTGAAGAAGGTTTTATTGCCCTGTTACTGACCGCCATGACTGTCGTCACCTTTTCTCAGGTCGTGGCCCGCTATATATTTAACTCCGGAGCAGTCTGGGCTCTGGAATTAAGTACCTACCTGTTTGCCTGGCTGGTCATGTTTGGAGCTGCCTATTGCGTAAAAAAAGGCATACACATCGGCATTGATGCCTTTATTAATTTATTTGCTGCTAAAGTCCGCCGTTATATTACCCTGCTGTCCATCACTTTGTGCATGCTCTATTGTGGTATTCTGTTTAAAGGCAGCTGGGACTATGTGGCCAAGCTAAAAAAAATCGGCCTGGAAGCAGAAGATATGCCGATACTGGAATGGCAGATAAAAATTATCCTGCCCATTGGCTTTGCCCTGATCTTCTACCGCTTAATAGAAGTGGCCTGGAAGGTCATAAAAGGCGAGGTGGACAGTATGCACTTTGTCAATGAAACCCGGGAATTACTGGAAGAGATTAATCACTCGCCCAAACCAGAACAGGGGGCAAAATAATGATAGCCGCTTCCCTGTTTATTATGCTATTGCTATTTATGCTGATCGGCGTTCCCGTTGCTTTTTCACTGGGGCTGTCCAGCACCCTGACCATTTTGTTTTTTTCCAATGACTCTATGGCCTCTCTGGCCGGTAAGATTTTTACCTCCATGGAGCATTACACTCTTATGGCCATCCCCTTCTTTATTCTGGCTTCAGCCTTTTTAACCACCGGCGGAGCCGCCCGCCGACTGGTGGACTTTGCCGTTGACAGTGTCGGCTGGCTGCGCGGCGGGCTGGCCATGGCTTCGGTACTGGCCTGCATGATGTTTGCAGCAGTGTCCGGTTCCTCTCCCGCTACAGTGGTAGCCATTGGTTCTATTGTGATTGCCGGCATGGTACGCGAAGGATATACCCAGTCTTTTGCGGCCGGTGTGATCAGTACTGCCGGCACCATGGGTATTCTGATCCCGCCATCCATTGTCATGGTGGTTTATGCGGCGGCTACCGATGTCTCCGTAGGACGAATGTTTATTGGCGGTGTCATTCCTGGTCTGCTCATTGGCGTTCTTATGATGATCACCATTTATTTTGTTGCAAGAAAAAAGAATTTTCCCAGTGTGCCCTTTAAAGGCATAGCTCAGTTAAGCCGCTCTGCGTTCAGTGCCGCCGGCGGCCTGTTTCTGATTGTGATTATTATGGGCGGCATATACGGCGGTATATTCACTCCAACTGAAGCCGCTGCAGTGGCCGCCGTCTATGCTTTTTTTATCTCAGTCTTTGCCTATCGGGATATTAAACTACGTCATGTCCCCAAAGTACTGGTAGATGCAGGCAAAACCAGTGTTATGTTGATGTTTATTATTGCCAATGCCATGCTGTTCGCCTTTGTACTGACTGCAGAACGCATCCCCCATGAAATTGCCCAGTGGATTGTTTCTATCGGTCTGCCGGTCTGGGGATTTTTACTGATAGTCAATATTATGCTGCTGATAGCCGGTAATTTTATGGAGCCTTCCGGTATTCTGCTGATTATGGCTCCTATTTTATTCCCTATTGCCATCCAGCTGGGAATTGACCCCATTCACCTGGGGATTATTATGGTAGTTAATATGGAAATAGGCATGATCACCCCACCGGTAGGACTTAATTTATTTGTTACCTCGGGTATCACTGGAATGAGCATGATTGAAGTCATTAAAGCCACTTATCCCTGGCTGTTGTTACTGCTCAGCTTCCTGATGATTATTACCTATATTCCCCAGGTATCCATTTTTCTGCCCAATTTATTGATGGGGCCTGAAACTGTTAATATGTAGCTTGCTAATAAAACAAACAACAGGAATAAGACAATGAAATTGATTCCCCCAATGCTGTTCAGCTTTTTTACCGGTCTGATTCTCTCGGTACCCGCTTATGCAGAGGATGATTTAATGGTTAATTCCAGAAATCTGACCTTATCCACGGCCATAAGAATTGCCCAGGCTGCCATTACCGAATGCACCAAAAAAGGCATTCAAATTGGTGTAACAGTAGTTGACCGGCAGGGTATTGTACAGGTTTCCCTGCGTGATACCATTGCAGCTCCTATCACCCTGACTATCAGTAAAGGCAAAGCTTATACAGCAGTTAACTTTAATGCGCCCACGTCGGCTCTTGGAGACAGAGCTAATGGTCCCATTGGCCGTACCCCCGGCATCATAATGTCTGCCGGAGGTTTACCTGTCCAGGCCGGTGGCTCATTACTCGGAGGGGTTGGTGTCAGTGGCGCACCTTCTGGAAAAACAGACGAACAATGTGCTCAGG
Organism: Gammaproteobacteria bacterium; assembly: GCA_027076245.1. Classification (GTDB taxonomy): domain Bacteria; phylum Pseudomonadota; class Gammaproteobacteria; order GRL18; family GRL18; genus JANELJ01. Next base: position 26,173 of record JALTKC010000545.1, on the reverse strand, counting down.
CAGGAATAAATGCAGTGCTTGATGATCTTGAAATGTCCATGTGAAGCTGAAACAATAATTGTTTGGGGAGTTTTTCAGAATAAACAAAGAGACTTAAAATTAATGGCGAAGAGGGGGGGATTCGAACCCCCGAAACCTTTCGGTTTACACACTTTCCAGGCGTGCGCCTTCGACCACTCGGCCACCTCTCCACGAATTAAGTCGGGCAGAATAAACTACTTGGGGTATAAAATCAAGGATATTGTTATTTTTTTGCTTCCAGAAGTTCCCAGCGCTCATAGGTTTTTTCCAGTTCCCTGTTAAGGTCTTCCAGTTCCGCCAGTTTTTTATTAATAAAAAACTTTTCCTGTTGGTAAAAGTCAGGTTCGGCTATTTCAGCTTCTAATTCTGTCTGCTGTTCTTCCAGTTGCTCGATTTTAGCTGGCAGTTTTTCCAGTTCTTTCTGTTCACTAAAAGTCAGTTTGGCAGCAGTATTGTTATTGCCTGATGCCTTTGATTCTTTATCAGAATTCGTTTTTTTCTGCTGTGTTTTTTTGCCTGTGTCTTTGCTGTCCACAGGGTCTTTGCGTTGTCTGAGCCAGTCGTCATAGCCGCCGACGTATTCATTTAATTCCCCGTTTTCAAACACCAGGGAACTGGTGATCACATTATTTAAGAAAGCCCGGTCATGGCTGACAATAATCAGGGTGCCCTGGTATTCCATTAACAGGGATTCCAGCAGTTCCAGGGTATCACTGTCCAGATCATTGGTGGGTTCATCCAGTACCATTAAGTTAGCCGGTTTGGTAAACAGCTTGGCCAGCAACAGACGATTACGTTCACCCCCTGATAAGGCCCGAACAGGCACCTTGGCCCGCTGTGAGGAAAACAGAAAATCCCTTAAATAACTGTATACATGACGATCCCGACCGTTAATGGACACATATTCCCTTCCCTGCCCGATATTTTCCAGAATACTTTTGTCTTCATCCAGCTGATCACGCAGCTGGTCAAAATAGGCAATTTCCAGTTTGGTGCCGAGTTTGACGGTACCACTATGTGGTACCAGTTTTCCCAGCAGTAAATTTAACAGGGTAGTTTTACCCACCCCATTAGGGCCGATGATCCCAATGCGGTCACCGCGTAAAATCAGGGTTGAAAAATCTTTAACCAGGTAATGGTTTTCATATTTAAAGCTGATGTTCTCCACTTCAATCACCAGCTTGCCAGATTTTTTCTGATCATCCACTTCCAGTCTGGCTTTGCCCTGCAGATTTCTGCGCCGGCTACGTTCATCCCGCATGGCCTTAAGAGCTCTTACCCGGCCTTCATTACGGGTACGACGGGCTTTAATGCCCTGACGGATCCAGACTTCTTCTTCCGCCAGCTTTTTATCAAACAGTTCATTGGCTTTTGCTTCCGCATGCAGCAGTTCTTCCTTGCGACGCAAATAAGTCTGGTAATCACAGGGAAAAGACACCAGCTTGCCTCGATCCAGCTCCAGAATACGGGTAGCCACATTTTGCAGAAATATCCGGTCATGGGTAATAAACAGTACACAGCCGCTGTAACTTTTAAGGAAATTTTCCAGCCAGAGAATGGATTCTATATCCAGGTGGTTGGTCGGCTCATCCAGCATCAGAATATCCGGCTCATTAGCCAGGGCCTTAGCGAGCATGACCCGGCGTTTTAAACCACCGGACAGATTTTCAATTAAATCATCCCCATTAAGCTGCAGACGGGAAATGGTTTCTTCCACTCGCTGCACCATGGACCAGCCATTAATCGCTTCCAGATCATGCTGAATGGTCTCCATTTTTTTTAAGGCCAGCTCATCGCCCTGACTGACTTCATGCAGCACATGATGGTAATCCTGTAATAACTGCGCCGCATTGCCGAGACCGGAGCTGACAATGTCAAACACGCTGCCAGTCGCTTCATGGGGCACTTCCTGAGACAGTGATGCCACCACCAGGCCGTCTTTCTTACGAATATCCCCTTCATCAGGCTGCATTTCACCCTGAATTAAACGCATTAAGGTGGTTTTACCCGTACCATTACGCCCAATCAGACAGACTCTCTCCCCTCTATCCAGGGAAAAACTGGCATGATCCAGCAGCACATGAGTACCAAATGCCAGGCTGAGATCATCAATGGAAAAAATGGACATAGATTTATGGCTCAATCCGAGTAAATTAAAAGGAGGCTATTATACCTAAACTTTCTTGATGAAATCAGTCTATAATAAATAATAAGTTATCTTAATTCGGCCAGAGAATTTTTTATGAGAAATATTAGCGGTGCTTTTGTTGTTTTAGTCTTTACTGTCCTGATTACGGCCTGCTCCACATCCACCTGGACAAAAGACGATAATTACAACCCGGATACTCAGAAAATCGAAAAAATTGAATTTTCTCCTTATTACCAGTTAAAAACCCAGCTGGTTCCTGGACTTGAGTTAATTTTAGTGTCTCATCTGCACAAGGAAACCATACCCGGCACTTATTCCATTAAAAAATATACCCGGCGCCTGTTACCTGAAGATTATATGGTGGACAATGATGCAACCCTGTATTTAAGAAATACGTCTGATAAACCGGTTAATCTGGAGTTACTGGCCGTGGTACTGGATCAGAATAAACTGCCTTATTCTTCTCGGAGTATTTTTCTTCCTGCAAACAGTTCTCAGACTTATCGGCTGGGCCAGACAAAGGTTGATTTCAGACAAACCAGTCTGAATGTAAAAATAGAATATGTGGGTGCTGCACATCGGGAACAGGAGTTTGATATGCTAAGAGTACCTGTTAATGATATTAAGAATATAGGGAAAGGCATCAGAAAATTCATGGACATGCTGTAAATACTTCAAATCATTCTCATCATCAATATCCTGTTGCTGAGCTATCTCCTGCCAGCTGATTTTTAACTTCTTCAGGCGTTTTCGAGTCTGCTCCATGACCTGTTCACTGCCCCAGTCAATACCGGTAAAACTGTCGGGAACGAAACGTCTGGCACCAACCAGTACATAGCCTCCGTCATAGGCAGGTGCAAATACCATTTCATGACTATCCAGAGCTATTATGGCCTGTTCCAGGTCACTCCGGTTAAAAAAAGGGCAGTCAGTCCCAATCAATAGGGCTCTGGAAAAATGACTGAGTGACTGTTTCAGGGCATGAACCATTCTCTGACCCAGATCATCACCCTTTTGTTTTGTGATCAGTAATTCTGTAAAAGAATACCGTCGCAGAAAAAATTCAGTTCTGCTTTCAGGGGTAATACACAGCATAACCGGGGCAAGATGATAGCTATGGAGTTTATTCAGTGTAAAATCCAGCAAAGCCGTATAGAGTTCTGTGGCCCCGGCTTCACCCAGTGCCGGGATCAGCCGGGTTTTAACCTGCCCGTAAACCGGCTCCCTGGCAAAAATAATGATCTGCGTATCAGAGTATTGCAGCCTTTTTGAACTTAAACCACCTTTAGTCATTGGGAGGGTAATATTTTTGGTGTAACTTTGCCGGGCTGACACCAAAAAAATACTGCAGACGCAATAACCACATAAACAATATAGTTTTAACTATACCATTCTGCTGCCAGCGCCGTGATGAGGTGCAGACTGGTGTTTTTATGCAGCAGGGCCGGGAAAATTTTTTCAGGTGTCGGGAAAACTCAATATCTTCCATTAATGGAATATCAGGAAAACCGCCGCTGTTATGATACAGGCTTCGGGTGACAAAAATAGCCTGATCACCGGTAGCAATCCCGCTCAGACAGGAACGTACATTCATCATGGACGCAATCATTCTGAACATAATGGCTGAACCCGACAAGCGGACATTAAAGCGCCCCCATTGTCCTCCTGTCTCCAGAGCCTGGAAAATAAGCTGATCGGCCTGCTCGGGCAAGCGTGTATCAGCATGCAGAAACAGAAATATCTGCCCGGTGGCGATTCTGGCGCCAATGGTCTGCTGCCGAGCCCGTCCTTTGTGCACAGACATCATACGATCCACCCAGGGTCTGGCCAGTTGACAGGTATTGTCAGAGCTTTTACCGTCCACCAGTACCACTTCATGCCCCCGCTCTCTAAAAGGCTGTAAATGCTTTAAAAAGGCTTCTATATTATCGGCCTCATTAAGCACGGGAACGATAATGGAAAGCAGTTGCCATGACATCAGCTCAGGGCACCACCGCAACTGCTGCCCTGCCCTGCGGTACAGGCATAACAATGACCTGCAACGATAATATCCTTATTATTCAGTTCAGTCAGACTGACATTGGAAATATGCAGTTTTTCTGTTGTTCTGGTTAAGGGCAACCCCAGCATCTGATTAAAATCACAGTCATATAAATAACCCTGCCAGTCCACGCTTAACTGATAGCGGCACATAACACCGTCCAGATTAGCATCAGTATGAGATTGCTGCAATAATTCCATATAGGGCTGAAACTCCTGCCTGGATATTAACAGACTGCCGAAACGTTTAACCGGGACATTGGTAATGGTAAAGAGTTCGTTAAACACAATACCAAACTGTTGTGCCAGAAATTTCTTGTAATCCGTTTTAAGTACTTCCTGTGAAGGGGCCAGTACCGCACCCTGTGGATTATAAACAAGATTAAGAGTTAACGGGCTGTCGGGTTGCCCGTAGCCCAGTTGATTAAGTTTCTGCAAAGCCTCGATACTACTTTTAAATACCCCGTTACCTCTTTGTTTATCCACATTTTCTTCCATATAACAGGGCAAGGAAGCCACAATTTCAACACGATTTTCTGCCAGCTTTTCCACCAGGGATTCATAACCCGGTTCATTGAGTATTGTCAGGTTACAGCGATCAATAATATGCACCTGCATCTTATTAAGCTGCTTTATCAGGGATAAAAATTCAGGATGCATTTCCGGTGCTCCACCGGTCAGATCCACCGTTTTAATACCATTGGTTTTAATAAAGCGGAGAATATCGGCCAGAACTTCAACAGACATCGTTTCCGTTCGTTTAGGCCCGGCATTGACATGGCAGTGCTGACACTGCTGGTTACAGCGGTAACCCAGATTAATCTGCAGTATATCCAGCTGCTTACGCCTGATATGAGGAAAGTTTATAGCTTTTAAAAGGGGTAAAGTATCAAGCATATAATTTCGCTGATATTTCTCAGATGGAGTTAATTAAGGAATAATGACAATGCTTAACGCTATAAACAGTAAAACGCCTGTAGCCAGTAAAATGCCGATAGGCAGATCCGGTAAAGAGACTGACCAGAAAAATCAGGGTAAAGTAACCAGTTGATCAAAGTTGGCACTTTGCAGGATTTGAGTCACCTCAGTATTGGCATTAATAATTTTAATGCGGGCCTTGTCCCGTTCTACAAATTCCCACAGAGCAATGATCATTCCCAGGGCGGAAGAATCCAGATATTCTGAATCCTGTAAATCCAGAACATAGTTCTGTACCTGATCAATATCCGTATAAGCTCGACGAAATTCTGAAGCGAGGGGAAACTGAAACTTACCAATCACTTTTATTGTCAAAATATCTCCATCATCTGACATGCTGGTAAGAACTGACATTTTATTAAGACCCTCAGTTTTAGAAAATTAAGCGGTTTCTGGTTCATTAATTTTTTAGTTTGCAAATGAAACAGAAAATCAGAAAACATGGATTTTAGCTGTATTTTACAAAAAACTCTATAGCTTTTTATACCCAGAACCCTGCCTGATAAACAAACAGTACAGTAAAAGTAAACCATAAAAAATACAGGCTTTATAATAAATTTAGTCGTTATAGTAAAAAAGGACAAGTTTTAGATTAATTCAAATAATTATGTATAATTTTATCCACAAAAGCTGTGGATAAGTCTGTGAATAAGCTTTTAATATCTTCCTAGAAACAGCATTAACATTGAAAGATGCATAAATTGATTAATTTTTAACCACTTCACATTCTTCTTATTATTCAACGAGTTATTATAACTTCTTATAATATACATTAACTAAAGACTGTAATATTGTAAAAACAATCTTAAAGTACTACTTTAATAGGAAAATTACAGCTTAGTGTTAGCAAAAAAAATTTAAATGCACAAAAAAAGCCCCTTTATAGGGGCTTAAGTGTTTTATTCTCATGACTAAAACAGCCATCTACAGCCATTATTGCTTTAGCTGCTAAAATACCCCAGGGCAGACTGAATGAGAACCACATTAACCAGGTCAATAAAAAAGGCACACACCAGTGGGACAATAACAAAGGCCAGATGCGATGCGCCATAGCGCTGGGTAACTGCAGTCATATTCGCCATAGCGGTTGCCGTAGACCCTAATGAAATACCGCCAAAGCCGGAGCAGATAACAGCAGCATCATAATTACGCCCCATAATCCGGAAAATAATAAACAGGGCAATTAATGCAGCAATAACAAACTGGGCAACAACCATGGTGATAATTGGGCCGGCCAGATCCACAATAACCCATAACTGCATACTCATTAAGGACATGGCCAGGAAAATACCCAGAGAAATATCAGCTACCAGTGCCAGGGCTTTTTTACGGGTATTCCAGTCCAGCCATTTGATTTTTTTAGAAACATTAGGTGTCAAAAAGCTTGAAATAAGAATACCGGCAAACAGACAGGTCACAAATAAAGGCAGTTTCAGCCCCATTTCTTCCAGACTTTCATTAAGTGCCATACCTATCATAATACTGAAATGAATACCTAATATGGCATGTAAAAAGCCCATATAATCAATTTTGGCCCCTTCTTCTTCAAAAGGAATACCCACTTCCTGTACCGTATCATTTTCAGGTTTTAAATTGTGCTTCTTAATCAGGTAACTGGCAATCGGTCCACCCATTAAACTGGCAAAAATCAGGCCGAAAGTAGCACAGGCTATACCGATTTCCATAGCATTCTGGATACCGAATTTTTCAGCAAAAGTTGGTGCCCAGGCAATAGCAGTACCGTGTCCGCCAATAAGTGAAACTGTACCTCCAAGCATACCGATAACGGGATCAAGGCCAAATACTGAAGCAATGGAAACCCCTACCAGATTCTGCAGGATCATATATAAAATAGTAGCCGTTAATAAAATAATCAGAGGCTTGCCACCTTTAACCAGATCCATAATATTGGAATTTAAGCCAATAGTGGTAAAAAAGTAAACCAGCATAATGTCTCTGGCTGCCAGGTCAAATTCTACAGAAACACCCAGGGTAAAATGCACCAGAGCAAAAATAATGGAAAACAGCAGACCGCCGACTACAGGTTCCGGTATATTAAAATCACGTAAAACGGTGAATTTAAAATTTAATGCCTTACCAATAAACAATACAATAATGGCAATGGTTACCGAATAAAAAGAAGTAAAATTGAGAATATTGTCCGTCAGTTCCATAAAATGTCCTATGTTAAAAGCTGCTTATGATTAAACATATACTTAAACAGCGGTACTGGTTACTTTGCGTAACACCAGATAGCCTGCTACACCTGAGATTAAAGAGGCAAGGATAATGCCTACCTTGGCATTTAGCAAGTAATTCATCTGTTCAGAAAATGCCAGCCCGGCAATGAATATAGACATGGTAAAACCAATACCTGCCAGCAGAGAAACCCCGCCGATCATGGGCATAGTTACCTTATCAGGTAAGGTACTCCAGCCCATTTTTACCACAATCCAGGAAAAACCGAACACGCCCAGCACTTTACCAGCCACCAGGCCAATTGAAATCCCCATGGTGACCGGATGCGCTATCATATTACCCAGTTCACTGAAATTGAGGGTGATGCCGGCATTAGCCAGTGCAAATAAAGGCACAATAAGGAAGGATACCCACAGATGCATACCGTGCTCTACCCTCTGCAGGGGGCTTTCCATATTATGTACATAATTTTCCATGGTCTGCATAATCGCCTGCTGTTCAGAATTTTCCAGTATGCTGCGCTGGGGATGATCGGCTTTTTTAAAGCGTGCCATTAAGGCAGTAATTTTTTCACTGAAATCGGCGCCTTTAAAACGCGAATCCGCCGGTATAGTCAGAGCCGTCAGTACACCGGCAAGGGTCGCATGGATACCTGACTCCATCATACCCAGCCACATAAAAAAACCAATCAGCATATAAGGCAGAGGTTTTCTGACACCCAGAACATTAATCCCTATCAGCATAACCAGGGCAATGCCGGCAAATCCCAGAGCCAGAAGGTTAATTTCTGCGGTATAAAACAGGGCAATAACGATAACAGCCCCCAGATCATCAACGATGGCCAGTGCCAGCAGAAAAGCGATTAACGGTTTAGGGATCCGGTTACCCAGCAGAGCGAGTACACCCACCGCAAAAGCAATATCGGTTGCCATTGGAATACCCCAGCCGCCGCTGGCATCGGTACCGCTATTAATAGAGATATAAATCAGTGCGGGAATAACCATACCGCCGATAGCGGCACCAATGGGTAAAATGGCCTTACGAATTTCAGCCAGTTCCCCAATCAGCACTTCCCTTTTGATTTCCAGCCCAACCATTAAAAAAAACAGGGCCATAAGGCCATCATTAATCCAGTGATGGATACTCCGACTCATACTATAGGGGCCGACATTAATACTTAGCTCGGTATGCAGAGCCGCCTCATAAAAATGCACCAGTCCGGTATTAGCTGCTACCATGGCCAGAATGGCACAGGCCATCAATAGCAGCCCTGATGAAGCTTCATCATGGACAAACTCTTCAAACGGTGTCAGAGCATCATGCCATGCTCTTTCCAGGGAAGTTTTTTTATAGTTTTTTGAGTCATCGTTATTGTTAGCCATTGACAGTCCTTTATACCGGTAAAATTATGAGTATTCTTTTATAAGCAATATTTGACTACAGCAATAGATCAGGGTTCGGGAAATTATTATAAAATATTATAGGTGGGCATAATTATGCCTCCATGAAGGAGGCATAATTATGATATTGCTACTTACTTTTTAGACTTTTTTTTCTTGTTATTTTTCTTGTTTTTCTTACCTGAGTTTTTATTTTTTTTTGCTTTTGCTTTTTTGGCTTTGTCCTTCTTGATTTTTGCTTTTTTTGCTTTCGCCTTGGTTTTTTTCTTATCTGCTTTTTTCTTAGCCAGTTTTAATAATGCTTTTTTGGACTTTTTCTTGTCGTCTTTTTTCTTCTTGTCTTTTTTAGCCATGATTCAACTCCTTATATCGTTATGTTGTTTATATGCTAAATACAAAATAGACAGTATGCCGAGTTATAAATTCTATTACATAAATGCTATTACAGAATAGCCATGTCATAAATTTGTAACAAAGACCCTGTAAGGAAGGTAATATAGATCCATTAGAAAGTCAAAGTTATTCGTCGCTATTATCTCTGGCCTGCATACCTTCTTTTGCGACAGCCATAGCGGTTGCACATTCTACAATAGTTTTTGCAGCCAGTTCATTAAACTCATCACTGAGCGCATCATTTTCCAGTTCCTCTACAAAGCTGCTGAAATCCCTGGCATTTTGATCATCATCAACCTTGTGTTTTAATTTTAACTGGGCCAGAGAGGTACCCAGCAGACGTATACAGGTAGCCAGTTGCTCCTTACTGGCCTGCTGTAAAGACTCATCCAGTAACTGGTTTAAACGTGAAATATCTTCTAGTGATAATTTTTTCATCTTTTATTCCTGGTTCTTATATTCAGCTTATGCTCAGCTTACACTCAATAATTAATGCTTTAACGATTGAGCAATTGTGCTTTTAAACTGGCAGGTAAATCAGTAATGGTTAAAGTCTCTTTATCTGCATCAAATATAACTGAATCACCAATGGCTTCTTCATTAATTGTAATACTGATCCGGTCATTTCGCCCACTGAGTTTATTAAAGCGACGGATCACCGTTTTATTAGGCGCAATTTCCTGACTCAACTTAAACTGTTCGCTGTTAACATAGTTTAAAAAATCATCCACAACCCCTTCAGCCGCATAGTTGGAAAAATCTTTAATATCCACATTCTGACCTTTATCAGCCTGTTCCAGACAATATTCCGATGCCTTATGCTTAATCTGAGATTTCTGTTCTTCATCGGTAATTTTTTCTTCACAAAACTGGCTGACCGCATTAAATAATTCGCTGGTCTCCTGCTTTGAACTGATGGCTTCATCACTGCCGATAAATTTTCTGAAATATTCGGAAAGTTTATGGCTTTCCTTACCACGGATCATCGATATATAACGGTCGGACTGCTCATCATCCTGCCAGTCGCTTAAATCAATACGAGCTGCCAGATGAAGTTTACTCAGTTCCAGATAATCAACCGGATCAATGCCCAGATTGGAATTAACCGCCACTCCACAAGCATTATTAAGCATGCTTATCATTAAAAATTCACTGCCGAACAAGGTATAGTGGGTAAATACCAGATAACCGCCGGCGGCCTTACTGGCCTGATCAATATAATGCTTTAATAACTGCATAGACTGCTGTGTCAATTCCACAAAATCAATGCGTTTATCAAGATAAGAAGACAGCAAAGCCTGCAAACTTTCTGGTTTATCCTGCTCTTTATCTTCCTGCTCCATATTTAAAAAAGCGCCGAAAACCTTGCTGGGCTTACTATTATAAACTTTATTTAAATCTGCCAGAAAAGTTTCCAGTGATTCTGAAGGTGCAATGGTTTCAGATTTCAGTGACAGGGTGGATGCCCCCTGATCAGCCTGCTTATCAAGCTGATGTATTATAAAATTATGGATTAGCATGTTAGGTTTTAGTGGTTATTGTAATTGGGTAGTTGGCGTTAAAGAAGTTTTGCAGGGTTTTATACAGGTACCAGCTGTCCTTACTGCCAGCCAGTTCTCGAATGGAATGCATGGCAAAGGTCGGGACACCTATATCCAGTGTCTTTACACCAATTTCTGCGGCCGTAATTGGGCCGATGGTACTGCCGCAGCCCATATCAGTGCGTACCACAAAATTCTGTAAAGGAACTTCCGCCGCGGCCGCCATGACTTTAAACAAAGCACTGGTCTCGCTATTGGAGGCATAACGCTGGTTTGCATTGATTTTAATGACCGGGCCATGATTTATCAGAGGGCCGTGATTTGCATCATGTTTATCAGAAAAATTAGGATGTATACCATGGGCATTATCCGCAGAAATGAGCATGGAACGGTCAATCAGACAACTTAACTGTTCATTAGTATCGACCAAACGTGCCAGTACAGACTTTAAAAACGGACCCTGGGCACCGGCACTGGAGGTGCTGCCCACTTCTTCATGATCACTGCAGATTAACAGGCTGGTAACCGCATTATCAGCACTCATTAATGAGCGGGTGCCTACATAACAGCTCAGTAGATTATCCAATCGACTGCCGGCAATAAAATCATCCTCCAACCCGACATAGGCCGTGTGCTGGGTATCATAAAAACTCAGTTCATAATCCAGGATTTTGATAATATCCAGCTGTGCATCCTGTTTATTTAGTTGAGTCAGAAGAAAGTCATTTAAACCGGTGTTTTTCTTCTGCTCTGAATCCTGTACCAGAACTATTGGCGGTATATCTGTCTGGGCATTGATGGAGCGGTTTTTATTGGCATCCCGATCCAGATGTATGGCCAGACTGGGAATACTGGCAATGGCTTTTTTAAAATCAACCAGTACAGATTTAACCTGCCGATGTGAATCCTGATAAACCACCTTCCCGGCCAGGGACAGGTCACGATCAAACCAGGGGTTTAGCAATGCACCGCCATAAACTTCGACCCCCAGTTTTAAACAGGACTGACTGGAAATTTCAGCATTTGGCTTAACTTTCAGACAGGGACTGTCAGTATGTGCCCCCAGCATACGAATACCGGTTTCTGTAATGTCTTTTTTACCATAAACAAAGGCAATAATAGACGAGCCATTGCGGGTGACATAATAACGTTCACCCGGTTCAAGTTGCCATTGTTCAGATTCGCTTAATGCCTTAAAGCCATAGCTTTCAAGCATCTGGATCTGCTGCTGTACAGCATGAAACGGAGTTGGTGAAGCATCAAGAAAATTAAATAACCCCTGATTAAAATTAGTCAGTTCCAGTGGGTCAATCTGTGCGTTTTTTTGCAGTTCTTTTTGCATGGCTTTTTTATGCATATCCGTGCTTATTGTTCCGCATGAACATTATAGGTCGAAGGACTCACTTTGGCCGGTACCACATATTTTCTGCCAGGCAGCAGTTTCATGGCTTCTTCTTTAGAGACTTCAGTAAATATCGGCTTACCCCCCAGCACTTCGTATTCAACATCCACCCGCACATAATAGGTTTTGCCGGCCTGAACATCCAGAGTGATTGAAGAACCCTGTTCCTCATTACGGTCATCCACTATATAAGTATGCTTACCAGGCGCAGCAAAAACATAAAAATAACTATCCTGAGCCATAGCACCCACGACCTCTTTTCCTTCTGAAACATTAAAGCGATAGGTAGAACCAATAAAGCCGGGAGTGCGGTAAAAATAAATCAGCGCCTGATCGGGCTTTGCCTCAGGAAATACCTTTTCCTGAGAATAATCAACCGATGCGCAGGCAGAAAGAATTAGCAGTACCGTTAATATTGTCAGCGTCAATACAGTATTAATTGATCTTTTCATTATTTCCTCTTTTATAATTTTTTTCAGTTTTTTAAACAAACTTTGAGTAATGAGCCTTCAGCTTTATAAAAAGCCTTCAGCTGGAAAGTGCCTCAGCACATTCTTTAATTAATTCATGTCCCCGGTATATAAAGCCCGTATAAATCTGCACCAGTTGAGCACCCGCCGCGATTTTCTCCTGGGCATCCTGTGCAGAAAAAATACCGCCTGCAGCAATGATAGGAATTTTACCCTGTAATTGTTCAGCCAGGACTTTTACTACATGAGTGGACTGTTGATAAACCGGTACTCCGCTTAAACCACCCTGCTCTTCAGCATTGGGCAGACCTTTTACTGCACCCCTGGAAACAGTAGTATTGGTCGCTATAACCGCATCAATCCCTTTTTCCAGTAATAAATCTGCAATCAGTTTAATATCATTATCCTCCATATCCGGGGCTATTTTTACTGCCAGGGGTACATAGCGATCCGTTTGCTCTGCCAGAGCAATCTGCTCGGTTTTAAGTGTTTCCAGTAAATGTTTTAATTCATCACCGAACTGCAGTGTTCTTAATCCCGGGGTATTAGGGGAAGATATATTAATCGTAATGTAGTCGGCATATTGATAAACTGCCTGCAGACAGTGCTTATAATCATCCACAGCCGATTCCACAGGTGTATCAAAATTTTTTCCGATATTTATGCCCAGGATAATATTGCTTCTGTCTGCCTGTTTTACCTGCTCAATTAAATGTTCTACACCTTTATTATTAAACCCCATGCGGTTAATAATGGCCCTGGCTTCTGGAATTCTAAATAAACGGGGGCGAGGATTACCCGGCTGTGGCCTGGGGGTTATGGTGCCCACTTCAATAAAGCCAAAACCGACTGAAGATAAGCCGTTAATATAATCAGCATTTTTGTCCAGACCTGCAGCCAGCCCTACACGATTAGGAAATGTCAGCCCCATAACTTTGACCGGAGCATACACCGGTTTACCAAAAATCAACGACGATAAACCCATAGTATGCACCAGTTTAATCATTTTCAAACCGAGCAAATGTGCTTTTTCAGCGTCGATACTGAAAAAAAGGCGACGAATCAGAGTATAACTTAAGGACATGAAGAATACTTTTTAAGAGGGCTTTTCTGAGGGTTAATTTTAAAAATAATATTACTCAACAAGCGGATTATTGAGACAGAAACAGATAGATACCGAGTACAGCACCGGTTACTGCGATACTGAGATTCATAAACAGTATTTTTCGTGTAGTGGGTGTTTTTTCCTGTTTCATATAGGTTAAAGCACCAAAAGCGGAAATAACCATGACAATTTCACAGAAAAAAACGGCTATAACCGTCGCAATTTTTACCCCGCCGCCCCATTGCTGGGTATAGGACAGCCAGGCCAGAGTTAAACCTATAACCGCCGCAAAAGGAGGTACCAGAGAAAGGTAATACCAGATACTTTTCTTCATTTCTACACTCTATAAAATCCCGCAATAAAGCACTTAAGTATATTACAATCACGGTTTAAATCATAGAGTACTTGAGCTCCGCTTTCTGGCGCTGCGAGATGCGCTGCTGGGCATGCAGGTAATTGTCCAGTTGATGCTGCTGCCTGGGGTTAAGGTGTTTTATCTCACCTCCGATATAGGTACATCGTGCAGGATAGGGTTCAAAATGAATATATCGAACATCCACATGACAGTCGAGCTGCAGGAAACCCATATCAATATGACAGGGCACCAGCGGATTTTCATCTATTGGTTGCGGCCAGTAACCTTCTACGGTAAATAAGATGCCGTTGGTGGACAGATTGCTTACCTGCCCCTGATACACAGAATCACTGATAGTGACCATGGAGGGAGAATCAATACTGACCCGGAAACCTTTACGGCGCTGGCCTTTTTCAATACGGGCAGGGATCTGAATTTCATACAGAATATCCCCTTCATCGAGGATAATATTACGGACTCTGGAGTGAAAAGAATACACTTCATGGTCTTTATTAGCCTGAGTTTCCACAAAAACCGGGTCATTGCGCTCCAAAATTAAAAGACCATCCGATGACTGCTCAGCCACTATCAGACTGCCGTGTTTTTTATCCAGTGTCACCGCACGGGTTAACACGGGTTTGCCGTCAGTAGAATAAATGGTCAGGCTGTTATTATCAGTAAGCTGGTAGATCAGCTCTTCTCTGAGCAGTTTTTCCAGGCTCTCAGCAGCGCGTTCTTTATGAAATAGTTTTAAATTTAAAAAATCAAATAAAGCCATTTTTAATTACCCGCTATACGGCAAAAAGTTGCCGTTAAACTTTACCCCATTGTGTTATTCTCTGTTTTTTTTGCTCTCTTGCCAGCTCAGTTTCCGGAGCATATTCCAGGTATTGCTGGCTCCCCTGCTCCAGTTCCAGCAGTTGAGCAAAAAAAGGATTTTCCTCTGACTGCAAACCGTCCTGTCTGTTTGTCAGTGCTTCACTTTTATTAATATGATTGCTATTAACATTACTGCGGGTTATTTCAGCAATTAAATAATCCCCCAGATCCTGCCGCGTTTCATGTCTGACAACCGAATTGGTCAGCGCACTGAGGGCACCACCCAGTCCCCCGAGTAAACCTCCGAAAACCACCCCGCCCAGCAGCCTGGAACCTTCACTGGCTTCATCATCTGTCTGTTGACGGTAGAATTTGGAAATAATCGGTAAATGCTGCAGGGGGTTGATAATATCCAGAATATCGGCAAAATCAAAGCCGTCATTTCCCCAGAACGGCTCATCTTTTTGCGCCGGTTTTTCAGTAAGCGAACGGGAAATTTGAGAAATATAGGTTAGAAGAGACTGCAGTTCCATAATTTAGCTCGTTTCAGTTCGGATTAATTATTCTAGTTTGAATAATGCAAACATTGAGCCAAAAAAAAGCACATCATTATTGATGTGCTTTTTTAATGCGGGCAAGATGCCCGCACTCCCAGAGACAAAGACTGAAGAGTTAATTCAGCTTAATCATGGTGCAGAAGGTTTTCGCTGGTATAACCGTCTTTTTCCAGAATTTCCCGCAGTCGTTTCAGGGCTTCCAGCTGGATCTGACGGACTCGTTCACGGGTTACCCCGATTTCATTACCCACTTCTTCCAGGGTTGCCGTGTCATAACCATGCAGCCCAAAGCGACGTTCTACCACTTCCCTCTGTTTATCATTAAGCTGGAGCATCCATTTATCCAGATTGTCGCGCATATTTTCATCGCGCAGAAAAGCAAAGGGCTCAGGATTTATATTATCAGGAATGGCATCCAGTAAGGGGCGATCAGCATCTGTTCCCATGGGTACATCAATAGAGGAGATACGTTCATTCAGATTAAACATTCTCTGAACATCTTCAACCGGCTTGTCCAGAGCATCCGCAATTTCTTCCGGAGTGGGTTCATGATCCAGTTTCTGAGTCAGTTCACGGGCAGCCCGTAAGTAAATATTGATTTCCTTAACCACATGGATAGGCAGGCGTATGGTTCGGGTCTGGTTCATCAGTCCACGTTCTATGGTCTGACGGATCCACCAGGT
This sequence comes from Gammaproteobacteria bacterium, assembly GCA_027076245.1. GTDB lineage: Bacteria > Pseudomonadota > Gammaproteobacteria > GRL18 > GRL18 > JANELJ01. Next base: position 10,061 of record JALTKC010000545.1, on the reverse strand, counting down.
CGCATAAGTAGAAAAACGGAAACCCCGTTCAGGATCAAATTTTTCCACTGCACGGATTAAGCCCAGGTTGCCTTCTTCAATCAGATCCAGCAAGGGCAGACCTCGATTGAGGTAGCGTCGGGCAATTTTAACCACCAGGCGCAGATTACATTCAATCATACGCTTACGGCCTTCTTCTATACCCTGTTGAGCCATTCTGGCGTACTTGACTTCTTCTTCTGCAGTGAGCAGTGAGGCAAAGCCGATTTCATTAAGATATAGACGGGTTGCATCCATATCACCTCTGGACAGGGAGCGCCCGGAAGTTTCTTTGTCAGCAATCACTGTTCTCTTTTTTGTTTTAGGCTTTACCGCCGCTTTTGATGCAGGACTGGAAAGCGTGTCCGTAAGATTAAAAGCATCGGGTTCAACCGTCATATTAGTTGCCTGCACAGCCAGGTCATTATCCTCAGTATCAAACACTTCAATCAGTGTATCTGAAGACAATGTACTTATTGTATCCAGACCATGATCTTTAGATTCCATAGATTCCATTAAATCACCCCTTATTAATGGTTTGGCAGATACCAGAACGACACACAACATTCTGACATCAGATTCAGTTTGGCAAAAAACCGGTTTTTTGCCAAAACTGGTGGAAGTTGACAGTTATTAAAAACTAGCGCGGCAGGTAACTGATCGGATTGACTGGCTTGCCATTTTTGCGTATTTCAAAATGCAGCTTATACCGATTGGTTCCTGAGCGACCCAGGCGGGCAATATTCTGCCCTTTTTTAACTAACTGACCCTCATTAACCAGTAATTGCTGGTTATGGGCATATGCACTCAAATAGGTATCATTATGCTTGATAATAATAAGCCGGCCATATCCGACTAAACCCTGTCCGCTGTAAACCACTTTTCCAGCTTCTGCAGACTTGATCAGGGTTCCCCTGGGAGCACTAATATCAATGCCCTTTTTGCCACTTCCTGGTGAATAGCGCTGAATGATTTTTCCTTTTACTGGCCATATCCACTTTAATCGTTTATTTCCCTTAAACGCTGCGGTTTTATTTTTACTTACCGCTTTTGTCGTACTGCCATGTTTTGCACGGCTGCCTGTACTTTTTTTACTGCTTCGAGTTTTAGTACTCGTTATTGTTTTTTTGCTGGAAGACTTTTGTTTATATTTACTGCTACTCTTATTGCGTCCCGAACTGCCCGAAACTTTAGTTCTGGAACTGTATTTTGTACTGCTTTTAGAGGCATATTTTTTTGAACTGCCTGTGTTTGACCTTCTTAAACGTAACTTCTGTCCTGTATATATTCTATAGGGAGGTTTAATATGATTGCTATAGGCAATCTGTTTATAATCCAGCCCGTATTTCCAGGCTATTGAATATAAAGTATCTCCTTTTTTTACCGTATGATAATACGGTAAAGGGCCGCTGTAGTGACTTTTACTGCTATACTTCGAACCCCGCTGTTCCACCGGCGCATAGGTCGATGTACAGGACGATAAAAAAAAAGCCGTCAGAATGATGAGTAAAAAACCTGAAAACCCATTCAGTCGCTGCGCACCGAACTCCTGTATCAATATGAATTGACTGTATTCTGCCTCCCGTTTTTTTAAAAAAACCCCGGGATTTATAGGACTATTCATTATCAATGATAATCCGGCAACTTATACAGAAAAAGCTACTGAAGCAGCAGTAAGCACATGAGCAAGACAGGTTTTGCATCATTTCAGTTTATATTACACCTATAATTTGTAAATAATATAAGCAATTACCCCAATAAATACAACGAACCAGCCCAAAAAGTCAATGTAATGCTTTAACTTCTGCTCCATCTCCTGTCCGCCCCATTTCATTAATCCGGCAACCAGAAAGAAACGTGACCCCCGTCCTATAGCAGAGGCAATAACAAAAGGTAAAAAAAACATCCCCATAATACCCGCGGTAATGGTAAAAACCTTATAGGGTATTGGAGAAAAACCGGCAATAAATATGGCCCAGAAACCCCACTTGTCAAACCAATCTTTAGTGGTTGTATAGTGCTGTTCCCATCGCCCACCTTCACTAATAAGTGGTTGTATTATATCAAAAAACCAGAAACCAATCGCATAACCCAGCATACCACCCGCAACCGATGCCACAGTGGTTATCAGGGCATAACGTATAGCTCTGTCCGTTCTGGCAAGTGCCATTGGAGCCAGCATCACATCCGGAGGGATAGGGAAAAAAGATGATTCTGCAAAGCTTAATCCTGCCAGATAGCGTTCTGCATGAGGATGTTTTGACCACTGCATAACCTTGTCATAGAGCCTGGAAAAAAATTTCATTAATCGCAATATCCTGAATTAATACCTGAGTTATAAAAATATAGATTTACCCGCTTTTACCCTTGAGCAGAGGCACAAAACTTACTTTTTCTATCGTTTTTTTATGAAACTTGTTACCTAGCCTCCTAAAAAATAATAATTCCTGTTCCCCTTTTCTGCCCATGGGAATAATAAGCCTGCCTCCGTCCGTCAGTTGTTCGAGCAGGGACATAGGCAGTTCTTCAGGGGCGGCGGTGACAATTATGGCATCAAAAGGTGCTTTTTCAGGCCACCCCCAGCCGCCGTCACTATAACGGGTCAGTACGTTGTTTAACCTGAACTGACGAAACTTGTCCCTGGCATTATCCAGCAGGGGTTTGATCCGTTCCACACTGAATACCTGTCTAACCAGTCTGGACAAAATAGCCGTCTGGTAGCCTGAACCAGTACCCACTTCCAGCACCCGGTTAATATCACCGTCCTCCAGGAGCAGTTCTGTCATCTTTGCCACCATATAGGGCTGAGAAATTGTCTGACCATGTCCGATGGGTAACGAAATGTTTTCATAAGCCCGACTGGCCAACGCCTCGTCAACAAAAAGGTGTCTGGGCATTTCTGAAATAACGCTTAGAACGGTTTCGTTTTTAATATTCTGCTGTCTTAAAATATCAATTAATCTGTCCCTGGTACGTTGTGATGTCATCCCTACACCATGAATGGATAGACTCATTGTGCTTTATCCCGTCCTTTTTTATTATCGCTGCTATTACTATTATTAATAGCCTTATTATGCTTATCCGTGTTATTTAAAGTCTTCAGCCAGTGTTCAACAGAATTTAACAGCTCATAATTGGTCAGATCAATTTTGATGGGTGTAATGGATACCCGGTTGTTGTTAAGCGCATAAAAATCCGTGCCCGGCCCGGCATCCGCTTCATCACCAACCGGCCCCAGCCAGTACACTTTTCTATTACGAGGATCGACGGCTTCCACTGCCGGTTCTGCCTTATGCCGCTTGCCCAGCCGGGTAGCCTGAAATGCTTCCAGTTGCGAATATTCAATATCCGGCACATTAATATTTAAAATGGTATCCGCGTTCAGGGGTTCCTGCTGCAGTTTCTCAATAATCTCTACTACCACCTGTGCTGCCGTAGAAAAATACTTACCCTCAAAACTGCCCAGTGAAACCGCAATAGCCGGCAAGCCCAGAAAGCGCCCTTCCGTTGCGGCGGCTACAGTACCGGAATACAGAATATCATCCCCAAGATTAGGTCCGCGATTGATTCCCGAAACAATAATATCCGGGGGATCATTTCTCAATATGGCTGTAATAGCGATATGGACACAATCCGTTGGAGTACCGTTAATGGCAATAAAACCATTTGCAGCCTGTTCCGGTAATAAGGGTCTGTCCAGAGTCAGAGAATTACTGGCACCACTGCGATCGGCCTGCGGTGCAACCACTGTCACCCGGGCAATTTTCTGCAGATGTTCCACCAGGCAAACCAGCCCCTCAGCCAGGTAACCATCATCATTACTTACAAGAATGTGCATAGAGTTGTATATATTATGTCGATAATTATTTTATTTTGCTCAAACCACATGAGATAATACTTAAAAACAGACTTTTTTCATACATTTACATGATATTTTTCAGGTATTTTACGAAATTATGAGCAAAAAACACGCAGATGATGAGGATTTCAGTTTTCAGGAGGCGATAAAAGGGGTAAAACCGCTTAAAACAGACCGTATTGACCTCTATGCGCATAATCGAAATACCCGGCCATTTCGAGATAAAAATGATTATTCCGAACCCCAGCAGAACAGTATGCTCTCTGATGCCTGGGAAACAGCTAATGTTACCGGTGAAGAATTTATCTTTTTTGCCCGGTCCGGTGTGCAGTTAAAACTTCAGAAACAGCTTCGCCAGGGCAAACTGCCCATTGAAGACCATCATGATCTGCACGGTTTAACCAGTGATGATGCCCGGGACGATCTGCAGGCCTTTATTCAGTTTGCCCAGCAGCAACAGATGCGCTGTGTCCTGCTGGTACATGGCAAAGGCTACCGGGCCGATTCTGAACAGCCAGTATTAAAAAACAAGGTTAACAGCTGGCTGAGACAGCACCCCGATGTGCTGGCTTTTTCATCTGCCCAGCCCAGAGACGGGGGAACCGGAGCCGTTTATATTTTAATCAGAAAGAACTATTAATGTGACCGGCCTATTTCCACAGGTCCACCTCCTTGCCTTCTTCCCGTAGCTTCTCCGCATAATCCTGAACATAACGCTGAAATTCTGGTTCTTCAAGATAAGCCTGCTGCAGTACGTAATCAAACAGAACCTGCATATGAAAGGATTTTAAATAGGCCTCGGCTTTAAAAACCGGTTTATGTTCGGCGCCCTTCTGACCCGGCTGATAAAAATAAATGGAGGGGGTGTACTGTATGCCCAGTTCTATAGCGTAGTCCTGCTGAGATATTTTTCGGCCATCCGGGGTAGTTATCTGCTCCGGGGAATTAATATCCACCTGAGCAATGGTGTATTTTTTTAACTTCTGATAAACCGGCAAGCGCCTGAACACATCACCATGCAGTTCCTTACATTCAGCACAATCAGCCTGTTCAAATAAAATCATGACCGGACGCTGACTGGATTCTATCAGCTGTTTAAGATTATCTGTTTTAACAATAAACTTTTCTGTAAACAGTCCAGACGATGGTTTGGCGGTTTTCTGCTCGTTTTTTTTCTGTTGATAATAATCTTTAAACGTCGGGATATTCTTTTCACCACTGGCCAGTTTTTGTTTTTTTAGTAATAAATAATCCAGTACCACGGTAAACTTGTCGGGCGCATAATATCCATTTATACGGAACATGGGTTTACCCTGGGGATCCAGTGCCACCAGAGTGGGCGTAAACATAACCTTCATCCGGCGGGCAAATTCTTTTTCAGTCACTTCGGTGCCGTCCATTAAGGTCACCGGCCGATCACCCCACATATTGATTTCCAGCACGTCATAATGCTGTTTCATTTTATTGACAATATCTTTGTCGGTAAAATTAACTTCCAGCATTTTTTTACAGTATGGGCAGCCATCCTGATGAAAGTATAAAAAAATTATTTTATTACTGGCATTTGCGTCTTCCAGATCATCCTGCAGATCCAGAAAGCTCTGTTTAAACCAGGCCGGCTTGTCATAAAAGCCGGGATTAACCAGTCCCTCTTTAAGCTGTCCCTCACCAGCGGCATTGACCGGATTGATAAAAAACATCAGTGGTAAGAGTAATGTTTTCAGGTATGTCGGTAGTAAACTATTTTTCATTATTATTCTTCCAGGTTTATTTTTAATTATATTTTGTTTTTTGTCGGTTTAGAAATGCTTTAAGCTTTATAGATAGACCAATAAAAATTTAATCAGTTCTATCTCAAAGATGGTCAAATTTCCATCACATTTATTTTTCAAACAGGCAAGCTTTCTCCTCCCCCTGTGTCAAAAAGCAGTCATCCTTTCTTAAAGCAAAAACAGAATTAATATATCTTGTTGTTTTTTATATTATTTTTAACACACCAATATAATTGGCACGAAATAAGCATAACCTGTTATAAATTGTTAAACGGGTAAAAGAAAATGGCAAATCCAACATTATCTATTGTAAAAGGTTCTACTAATGCTGCAATGAATCACGACAGCAGCCAAATCAGTAAAACCATTGATAATCTTAATGCGGATAAACAGGTATTACTGGAGCTGGCAAACAAGCTGCATTCCACCCTGGAACTGGATAAACTCATTACCCTGTTCAAACTGGAAGTCTCCCCCATTCTAAATCTGGATGATATTCTTTATCTGCCACCCAACGAACAGAAAGAAATGGACAGCCGGGGACGTCACATGGTGTCCTATCAGCTGGTGCTGCATAAAAAAGAACTGGGTGAAATAGCCCTGGTTCGCCGTACCCGTTTTACCGCAAAAGAACAGAAATTTATTGAAAAAACACTGGTGGCAGTATTACTACCTTTAAAAAATGCTCTGGATTACAATCAGGCCATACAGTCAGCCCTGCACGATCCGCTGACCGGCGCTTTAAACCGTTTCTCTATGGACAATATTTTTAACCGGGAAATGGAACTGAGCAACCGGAACAAAACCCCTTTAAGCCTGATTGCACTGGATATTGACTTTTTTAAACAGGTTAATGATACCTACGGCCATGCCACCGGTGACTGTGTTTTAAAACACCTGACCGAATGTGTACGGCAATGCACCCGTACTACCGATGCCCTGTTCCGTTACGGAGGTGAAGAATTTACTCTGTTATTAAACAACACTTCTTTTGATGGTGCCCGTCAGTTAGCTGAACGTATTCGTGAAACTGTACAGGACACTCCCTGCATCTGCAATGGTCAGAACATATATGTTACGGTCAGTATGGGGATCAGTCTGTTTCAGCCTGAAGACAGTCAGACCAGCCTGTTTGAAAGAGCGGATCAGGCTTTATATCAGGCCAAAAAGTCTGGCCGTAATCAGGTGGTTTGCAAGTAAATTTTACCTGCCAACTAAATCTTCTATCTGGTTCACAGTTTATTCTGGTATAGCTGTTATACTTTTAATTAAAGAACCATCAAACAACAGCCGTTATTTTTCTTCCGAGGTTGACATGCAGCAGGAAAATCTGGAAAAAATTCTCCAAACCGGATACAAACTTATTGCTCTGGAAACCAATAATCCCGAGCAGACCATAAATGACTTCCGTCCTCTGGGCAGAGAAGGCAAGGCCATTTATATCTGGGAAAAAGGAGTCGGCCTGTACCGAATGGAAGCTTCCCATATTAAAATACCGAATACTACAACACCGGAAATGGTTATTAACCATATACGTCAAAGTAAATTATTTGGTATTTATTTGCTGGTGGGTTTCAGTACCGAACTAAAAGACCGCAACCTTATCCCGGTTCTGGATCAGATTATTCAACAGAAAAAAGGCAATAAAACCATTGTTCTGGTGGATCACTACTTTGAGTACCCGCATAAAATCATGGGCAATCTGTTGATCACCCAGGAGCCTGATGTCAAAGCCGAACATGAACTGAACCAGATTGCCTAGCGGCCTTTACGTTTTTTAAGTTTCTGAGACTTTCTTCGATTATCCGGCATAAGCAGACGCTTTTTAGCCTTACCTTTACGCTGACGCTGATTATTAGGTGATATGATTCTGCCGCGATGATCGGTTTTAGGGCGCTGTACTTTCAGCCCCACACTGGCATACAGTTCCTGCATACCCTTTTCATCCAGCTCTTCCCAGCGACCAGGCTTCTGTCCTCTGGGCAGTTCTACCACACCATAACGAATACGAGACAGGCGACTGACAGTAATTCCCAGAGATTCCCACATCCGGCGGACTTCACGATTACGCCCTTCTTTAAGGGTGACATGATACCAGTGGTTGGCTCCCTGCCCGCCGATATAGGTAATTTTATCAAAACTGGCCACACCATCTTCCAGTTGCACACCGGATTTTAGCTGTTCAATATCATCGTCTGTTACCTCACCCAGCACCCGTACCGCATATTCCCGTTCTATTTCACTGGAAGGATGCATTAACAGATTGGCCAGTTCACCGTCATTGGTTAGCAAAATCAAACCGGTGGTATTAATATCCAGCCGACCAACAGAAATCCAGCGGCCGATTTTAAGATTAGGCAGATCATCAAAAATAGTATTAGGGTGCTCGGGATCCTTACGACTGCAAATCTCACCTTCAGGTTTGTTATACACCAGTACTCTCTGACGGGGCTTTTCCCAGGCAATAAAGAGTTCCTTATCATCCAGAAAAATTGCATCGTCACCGGCTACCCGATCACCCAGCTGAGCTACCCGTTCTCCTATTTTAATCCGGCCCTGGGCGATCAGGCGCTCAGCTTCACGCCGGGAAGTATGACCTGAACGGGCAATAACCTTCTGCAGTTTTTCACCTTCCGGGGCCGGAGCTATTTTTGGCTGATTTACAGGATGTTCATTCCCGGTATCCATAGTATCCAGGTGTTCACTGAAAATTCGCTCAGAGTTCTGAGGTTTCCCCGGTTTACGTTTGGCTCCCCCTTCTTTTGAAGAAGGTTTTGGTGAGGATCGGTAATAATTTGTCATGGTATTTTGTTACTCATCTGATTGGTTTTCCGGATCCGGCTTATTATCCTGACTATGCCCGATACTCTGTTGTGCTTCGGCAATAATTTCCTGTTCCTGTTTATTGAGTGAATCAATCTGCTGATAGGTTTCTTTTAATGCAGCCAGTTCCACATCAATATCAATACGTTCTTCTGTTTCATTGTTGTCTGTAACATTATCTTCCGATTCATTATCTGCAGATTCATCTTCATCCGCTGTAAATAAATCCTGTTCTTCGCCCTGTTGTGCAGCATCATCTTCTGTCTGCACTGTTTCAACATCTTGCGGCGCTTCTGTACCGAAATCCAGCTCTGCATTAATAACGTCCAGATCCCGTATTTCCGACAGACTGGGCAGTTCATCAAGCTTTTTAAGCCCAAAATAATCCAGAAACTGGCGGGTGGTCGCGTACATGGCCGGTTTTCCCGGTACATCCCGGTGGCCTATAACCCGTATCCACTCACGTTCTACCAGGGTTCGAATGATCTGACTGCTGACACTGACTCCACGGATGTCTTCAATTTCTCCCCGGGTAATGGGCTGACGGTAGGCGACCAGTGCCAGCGTTTCCAGCAAGGCACGGGAATATTTCTGCGGCTTTTCTTCCCATAAGCGCGCCACCCAGGGGGCAACACTCTGGGCCACCTGAAAGCGAAAACCGCTGCTGACTTCCACCAGTTCCACCCCCCGGTTCTGATAATCCTGCATTAACTGTTCAATGGCCTGACGCAGCACCGTTTTTTCAACCACTTCATCATCCGGGAAAAGACTTAATAGTTTATCAATAGATATCGCCTTACCTGCCGCATGAATAGCGCCTTCAACAATATGTTTTACACTGTCAACGGTATGCACACGGCTAATGGATTGTTTTTCAGCCTGTTCGGTTTCTGCCAGTTGCTGCAGGGATGCCTGAATTGACGGATCATCTGTTGCTGATACTGGCGTCTGCTCAGCGCTTTTATCTGGCTCATGGCTGTTTTCTGGCTCATGGCTGTTTTCTGGCTCAGGGCTGTTTTCTGGCTCAGGGCTGTTTTCTGGCTCAAGGCTGTTATCCTGCTCAAGGCTGTTTTCTATCTGAGAATTGTCGTGTTCTTCACTCATACTGTTTTTCTTAAACGGTTATAGTAGTTGCTGTAATTATTATCGGTACGGTTAATGCGCTTCATCCCAGTTATCACCAATACCGGCATCGGCAATCAGTGGCACTTTCAGGCTGGCGGCCTGACTCATAATGGACGTTATTTTTTCCACTGACGGTTCAAGTATGCCTTGCGGAACTTCAAATACCAGCTCATCATGCACCTGCATGGTCATTAAAATACCGTCAAATGGCTGACCTTCTGATGCTTCCTGGCACAGCCAGCGATCCATATCCAGCATTGCACGTTTAATAATATCGGCTGCACTGCCCTGCATCGGCGCATTAATGGCAGTACGTTCCGCGTATTGCCGGCGCTGGCCATTGCGTGAATTGATTTCAGGAATATACAGTCGCCTGCCAAACACGGTTTCTACATAACCCTGTTCTCTGGCCAGTTCCCGCATGCGCTCCATATACACTTTAACACCGGGATAACGTTCAAAAT